>NZ_LZGZ01000205.1:0-35835 GCF_001690515.1 Gilliamella sp. Fer4-1
AGTGAACGACATTGAAGATACTTTACATTATATATGTGGTATAGTGAAAGACGGTATTTTCGACTCAATGAATAAAACTAAATTAGCAGGTGCTTTAAATTTAGGTTACAATCTTTATGATTATGGCGTGTACTAGCTCAAACCTAATCTGACAGTTACCAGTTTTTATTGGGTGTCTGTCAGGTTAAATCTGGTTCAGATTTTTTTCTTCCCAGATCCGTTTTCCATCAAGCAATGTTTTCATTGGTGTTCGACCATAGCACATTTTTCCTGATGAGTTCGTTCATTATTGTAATAATGCAGCCAATTATCCAGATCTGTTTGGAGTGTTTCTAAATCTGAATAGCGCTTTTTACGAAATGTCACCATATAAAACTCATGTAAAATAGTTTTATGAAAACGTTCGCAGATCCCATTCGTTTGTGGCGACATAGCTTTTGTCTTAGTATGGTCAATATCATTAATCGCCAGATAAAGTTGATAATCATGCTTTGCAATAGTGCCAACGCCGTTCCTCTATCGGTTAATATTCGACGCATTGGCAAATGATGGGCATTATAAAATGGTAAGACCTTGTCATTGAGTAAATCGGCTGCTGTAATTGGCGTTTTGGTCACATACAATTTACAATGCGCAACCTTAGAATAAGTATCAACAAAAGTCTGTTGATAAATCCGACGGACACCCTTTAAATTACCAACATAAACCGTATTTTGAGAGCCAAGATAACCTCGATGAGCGGTTTCTATTTCGCCACAAGCTTCATCATCGTGTTTTTTCTTTTCTAATGCAGCTATTTGGCTATCATTGAGTTCAATACCTTCTGAGCCGCTTTTTCTCCTAAAGCATGTAAGCGTTTTTTGAAATTCTCAATATTATGTCTTAACCAAACAGAACGCGTGCCACTTCCTGAAATAAAAACACCTTGCTTACGAAGCTCATTGCTTGTTCTATGCTGACCATGAGCAGGATAGTCAATAGCATAACGAATAACGGCTTGTTCCATTGGGTCATCAACGCGATTTTTGAGATTTGGTGTCCGTCTGCTCTTTGATATTAAAGAGCCTAAACCACCTTCTTCAACGAGTTCTTTATAACGATAAAACGTATGATACTCCCATCACTTTACAAGCTCTAGACACGTTTTGAAGTTCTTCAGCTAAATTTAATAAGCCTACTTTATGTTTTATGATTTGACTGTTAGTATGAAGCATGAGCGTTACCTCTTGTTGTTTTGATTGTAGATTTGACACCTAAATATCAAAACTGGTAACGTTCTCTTTTTCAATCCCTTTGTCCGATTAAGTCGGAACTAATACACAATGAGTTGGTTATTTACAGCAAACTATTTGATTAGTTGTTAGTAGCCTGAAAAACAATCTCTAATTCTATTTTCCAATTTGTAAACAGCAGATAATTTTACTTGCCGATATATTTTCTACTTTTCGTCGGGCAATACGTTTTTTACCTTTAGATTAAACTTTAACTCGTAATATGCTTGATATATCCGCTTATAATGCCATTGATATCCTTGCTTTCTGATATACGATTAAAGTCAGTAAAAAGTGTCAACATAAGCTTATTTTAAAATAATTATAATTTAGTGCTCGGTCATTTTAATGACTGAAGCTTGTATTATAGAGAATTTTATACTTATTGCTGTGCTATTTTTATCGATAGTTATATTTTTAATAGCCATCTTCGTCGATGAATTATTAACAGTATTTACTATAAATAAACCACAGAAAATATAAATCAATACAATAAATACATTCTCAAAGTAATAAATGCAAAAAATGTCAATAAAGCTATATGTTTAGGGAAAAATCTGATAATATTTACAAGGATAAGCGATAAGGGAATAAAAATGATTTATGAACTCGCACCAGCCGAATTGCATGATGAATTTAAAGCTTTTCATCATAATCTAGGAAAAATAGCATCACAACATGTAGAAGTTTGCCCATTTTGTAAAAATACTAAGTTTTATAAAGTTCGGACAAAACCAACTAAAACATACCGCTGTAAAGCTTGTCATAAATATTTTACTGTTTCAACCAACACTCCTTTCCGTCGTTTAGTGCCATTTAATGAATTAGAAGTTATTTTTATTAGCCGTATAAAAAATATCAGTTATAACAATATTGCTAAACAGCTTGATATTTCACTGGCAAAGGTTATTCGTCGGGAATGTGCAATTATTAATTATCTTCAAAACAATTATCCATCATTACATAATTGGTATACTCATAAAAAACAAACAACATTAATTCCAACTTTAGAACAACAATATAAAATAATTAAAGACAAAGTAACGAATTTATTGGGTGAACAAAATCAAACCTGCATATATTGTGGATCTAACGAAACAACTAAAGTTGGAAATCGTGCTTGCTATCGTTGCCGATGTTGTCGACATAGTTTTAATATTTTAAGAGACACCAGCTTAAACCGTATTCCGAAACCTGAATTATGGCTACAATTTATTGATTTGATTGTTTCTGGAGCAAATAATTTGCAAATAGCAAAAACACTTAACTTACACAACGATACCGTGCGTAAATGGCGATCTAATTGGTGCAAAATGATGAAGTATTGGCACTGTGATGCGCTTGCCATTTGGTGTAAATATAAAAAAGAATGTAATAATTAATTTGATAATTTGATAATTTGACGTTTTATCATAAATTTTTCAAACAATAACATAAATGGAAATCAGTTCTATGAAAAAAAATAATTTATTTTTATATATATGTTTAATTAGCAGTACATTTTTAATCAATGGTTGTGATGGTAAAAAAACATCTGACGGTACCCGATTATCACAATTACCAACTGCGGTTATTAATAGTTATCTTTTTCATACTGAGCCAGAACTTTTACCATTTAGTAAAAAAATTAAACAACAACAAATCCAAGGTTCATCAAGTAAAACAATTAACTATAATGAACAAGGCTTTGTCACTAATTATGATTTAGAAGGATTACATGGTGAAATAAACTATGATACGGCTAAGTATAGCTATGGTATGAACGACACCAGAAATGTTTATGCCATTGTTTTTGATTCATCAAAAAATATTCTTGGTATGAAGAATAATGATAATGACATCGTTGCAAGTACGGAATTTGATGAGCAAGGCCGTTTAGTTGAGACAACTTTATCACATTTTGCCGAAAATAATGTGATATTTAGCAGTAGAATTATTTATGATAATGATCATGTAGAACTTGTATTATATAATGCCTATGTTCCTGTCGATGAAAAAACGAAATTCCCAGTATTATCACAAGAAAAAGATGTTATATATAATGATAACGAGCAAATAGAAAAGACCATTACTAAAACATTTAAGTTATCATCAAATGGAGACATCATCATTAATGAGAATAATGAGCAAGAAGTTGAACTAACAGAAACTTGTACTTACTCGGAATATAATCAAAACAACGATTGGACTAAAGCTGTTTGTATTACAGCAGGTAGCGAATCAAAAACTGTTAATCTAACCAGAACAATTCAATATGATTGATTAGTCACAGCCATATTCGTCATATTGGCGGCAAAGTATAATTGTATCTTCAATTAACCGCCTAGCAATGGTGCCATACTCAGGAATTTTAGGTAATTGTGTGTAATGGTACCAGTTTGCTTCAATAAGTTCATTTTTGTCTACCACTATTTCACCGCTATCATAATCAGCCAAATAAGCCATCATTAATGAATTTGGAAATGGCCAAGGTTGCGATCCAACATAACGAATATTCTTAATTTTTATTCTTGATTCTTCAAATACTTCCCGTTCAACGGCTGTTTCCATTGTTTCGCCAATTTCAGTAAAACCAGCCAATACGGTGTACAAGTTATCTCGATTATGCCTAATGTGCTTGGCTAATAAAATTTTATTTTTATGGCGAATGGCTACGATAATAGATGGTGAAATTTGTGGGTAGTAACGTTCTTTGCAGTGATCACACATACAGCACCATTCGGTATTACTGATATACATCTCATGTCCGCAATATCCACAATATTTATGGGAGCGATAAAACTCAGAAAGCTGCACAGCTCGTCCAGCCATATTAAATAAGGATTGATCTGCGCTATCAAGTAATGGACGGATTGAACTCATCGCATTTTTTATTTCACTACAAATGAGCCAAGCAGTTTGTCCATTCAACTCACCTATTGGTTGAGCTCGTTTATTCGTAAAACCAAGTTCATCAGCACGCCCAACAGGAACTTCACCATCAGGCAACCATAATCGCCCATTAGTACTTACAAACCAATAACCTATTTCACTGCCAGTTAAATTAACTTGTTGTTGTATATTCATATTATAAATGCCAAAAGTAAAAACGAAAAAAGGAGGATTTTCCTCCTCCTTTTTTTAACAATATTATTTTTTTATTTTCTCATGAAGTCCTTTTTTCTCAAGTTCCCAGTAGATAACGCGTTGCTGGACAATTGTGAATAAGTTACTGACGATATAATATAAAACTAAGCCTGATGGGAACCATAAAAAGAACACAGTAAAGATTAATGGCATATAAGTCATTAATTTTTGTTGTAATGGATCGGTAGCTGGAGTTGGTGACATTTTTTGAATTAAGAACATGGAGCCACCCATTAATAAAGGCAAAATATAATAAGGATCTTGCGCAGATAAGTCATAAATCCAAAGCGCAAATGGTGTATGGCGTAATTCAACTGCGCTACTTAACATATAGAATAATGACAAGAAAATCGGCATTTGAATAATTATTAGTAAACAACCGCCTAATGGATTGACTTTCTCTTGTTTGTAGAGAGCCATTGTTTCAACGCTCATTTTTTGTTTATTATCACCATAACGCTCTTTCAAAGCTTCTATACGAGGCTGTAATAATTTCATTTTTGCCATTGAACGATACTGTGCTCGAGTTAATGGAAATAAAAGACCTCGAACAATAAAAGTAATAACAATAATTGAGAGGCCCCAGTTACCAACAAAACTTTGTATAAACTTCAACAAATAAAAAAGAGGTTGTGACAAGAACCATAACCAACCGTAATCAACAATTAAATCAAGATGATTTGCAGTTTCTTTAAGCTGATTTTGAATTTCAGGTCCTAACCATAATTTTGCACTAATGGTTTGTGTACTACCTGCAGGAATAACGCTTGGCTCACCTTTGAAACCAATTGTTGCTTGTGAATTATTTGCAGTTGCACGAGAGTAAAATAGATTATTTGTATCCTGTGCTGGCACCCATGCCGACGCGAAATAGTGTTGCAGCATCGCAATCCAGCCTGTTTGCGTCTCGACTGATAAAGCTTTATCTTTGATATTGTCAAAACTGTATTTGCTGTAGTTGCTACCAGAACTAGAGTAAGCTGCACCACGGAATGCACTTTGCCCTAACCCACTACCACCTTCAGTTGGAATATCATCAGGTAATTTGATAGTTTGTTTTAGTTGCCCATACATAGAAACATCAATCGGCTGACTACTTTGATTATTGATGTCATATTGAACATCAATGGCATAATTACTACGATGTAATATGTAATATTTAGTATAGCTTACCCCATTGACCTGATACGTTAATGGAACACGCAACTCATCTTGACCATCAGCTAAAACATATTCTGACTTCTCAGTTTTATATACTGGGCGTTTTGAACCTTGTTTAGCATTATCTGGGCCATCTTTACCTGTTAAACCACTTTCAGCAATATAGATGAAATCGGGACGTGAAGTTAATAACTGAAAAGGCGTACCAGAATGCAGTGTTTGCTCATATTTTAACAATTGTGCAGCTTGTACATCACCACCATAAGTATTAATAGTGAGTGACAACACATCTGATTTTACAGTAATTATTTTACCCTGTGCCAAGCCATCTGTTGAATTATCATCACCTATTTGTTGTGTTAATTGGTTTGTGATCGGAGGTTTAGGTGCGTGATCTTCCTCCCACGCTTTCCAAATAAAAAAAGATACAAAAAGTAAAGCAATGACTAAAATATTACGTTGAGATCCCATTAGTGTTTTTCTCTATTGGTTTTAGTTTTTGGAGGAACAAAATCTTCTCCTCCGTCATGTAAAGGATGACATTTTAATACACGTTTAGCTGTTAGCCAACCACCTTTTATTAATCCAAAGCGTCTTAGTGCAATTATTGCATATTGTGAACATGTCGGCGTAAAGCGACATTTTGGACCAAATAAAGGACTAATAAAACGTTGATAAACACGTACAAAAAAAACAAAAGTATTAACTATCATGTGGTTACATGCATAAACGTGCAGTTTAATAATTGATATGAATTTATTTAAATATCGATCTTGGCTATGATTCGTTGACATAATTTATTGAGTGTTTCAACGATTTGTTGATTATCTAAATCTATAACAGGCTGTTTAGCCATCAAAATAAAATCAATATTGGGAAGTTGATGTTGATGATGTCGAAAATACTCTTTAGTCAATCGCTTAATACGATTACGCTCATGCGCTCTTTTTACCTGTTTTTTCGCTATAGCAAACCCCAACCGTATATGGTTACAGTTATTTTTACGTGCTACTAAAGTTAAAAACGGCGAACCAGCCCGCACGGACTCTTGGAAGACACGATTAAAATCAAAGGGAGTTAGCAATCGTAACTCCCGAGGAAAAGTGAACTTAATCACCCAACTTTAAATCAGCTAGCAACAGTTAAACGAACACGGCCTTTAGCACGACGGCGAGCAAGAACTTGACGACCGTTTTTAGTTGCCATACGAGCACGGAAACCGTGAGTTCTATTGCGTTTTAATACTGATGGTTGAAATGTGCGTTTCATGACGATTTATATCCAAATCTAATTTATCAACAGGTTGCAGAGTTTAAACTCCACAGCTTTAATTAAAGAAGTCGGAATTATAGAGACTATTTTATTTTTCGTCAATGAGATTTTCACCGATTTATTTGAATAAATAACTATTAACAGTTCATTATGGCACAATTGAATAAAATCAAACAAATTCTTATAACATAATAGTTTAAAAAAACAAAAATAAATCAACTAATCCATAAAAGCAAGTACACGCTTACTTTTTTCGCCACCGACTTCGCGTGCTAATTTAGGTACCAAATAACCCGATATCTTTTCGGCTAACTGTTTCATTATTATTTTTGCAACGTCATCTTTGACTAAAAAATGGGCGGCGCCTTGCACTTTATCTAATAAATGGATGTAATAGGGCAAAATACCAACATCGAAAAGCCGATTACTTAACTGTGCTAAAACCTTGGCGTTGTCATTAACATTTTTCAGTAGAACGCTCTGATTCAGTGTTGTCACATCACTCTGTTTTAAAAGCCTAATTGCATTAGCAACATCATTATCAATCTCATTGGGATGATTAATGTGAGTAATTACTACAATTTGCAACCTGCTTTCAAAAAATAATTTGCAAAGCTCAGATGTTACTCGTGAAGGAATAACAACTGCTAAACGTGTATGGATACGCAAACGTTTAATATGTGGGATTTGTTCTAATGCATTAATCAAAAATGCTATTTCATGATCTTTAGCCATTAAAGGATCACCACCTGATAAAATAATTTCATCAAGTTCTGGATGGTTAGCAATATATTCAAGTGCAAAAGATAGGTTTTTTTTATTACCTTGATTATCGTGATAAGGGAAATGTCGCCTAAAACAGTAACGGCAGTTAATTGCACAGGCTGTTTTCGTTATTAACAATGCTCGGTTATGATACTTATGTAATAGCCCAGGAATAACATTATCTTGCTCTTGTAATGGGTCATTGCTATAACCCTTTACTTTTAATAATTCGTTATCATCGCAAAGCACCTGCAATAAAAGAGGGTCATTATTGTCACCTCTTTTCATCCGGTTGATGAAAGCCATCGGTACACGAAGTGGAAACTGCTTTTTTGCCAATTGCATAGAGCTTGAAATGGTTTTTGGGTCTAGATCCAAATAAGCATATAAAACATTGATATCTGTCACAACATTGGCAAGATCTACAATCCATCTATCTTTATTATTTGGTAGTTCAATTTTTTGCTGTATAATGTGGCTCATTTTTTGTAATTCAGAATTTTAGTTGGAGCTTTTATGGCATCTTATAGTACTAATGAGTTTAAAGCGGGTCTTAAAATAATGCAAGATGGCGAGCCATGTGTCATTGTTGAAAATGAATTTTACAAACCAGGTAAAGGCCAATCAATTAACCGCGTAAAAATTAAAAAATTACTTTCAGGAAAAACTGTCGATAAAACTTTCAAATCTGGCGAATCAGTTGAAGCCGCTGATGTTGTGGATATGAATTTAACTTATCTTTATACCGATGGCGAGTTTTGGCATTTCATGAATAATGAAACATTTGAACAACTTTCAGCTGATGCTAAAGCGGTTGGCGATAATGCCAAATGGTTAGTTGATCAAGCTGAATGTATTTTAACTTTATGGAATGGTCAGCCAATTGCAGTAACGCCACCGAACTTTGTTGAACTTGAAGTGATTGAAACCGATCCAGGTCTAAAAGGTGACACAGCAGGAACTGGTGGGAAACCAGCAACGCTATCAACTGGTGCTGTCGTACGTGTGCCGCTATTTGTACAAATTGGCGAAATTCTAAAAGTTGATACACGCTCAGGTGAATATGTTTCACGCGTAAAATAAAGTAGCTTATGATTAATTTTAATTTATCATAAACAAGAGAGGTTTCTTGACCTCTCTCTTGCTTACCCAAATCCATGTTGCTTACCTCTGGGAGAAGTCCAACTTTCTACTCGAAAGTTATCATCAATAGTGAATTTTATCCACAAAACTTAAAAAGCGCTAAATTAAATAAGCCCCAAAACAATGCATCTAGCACTTAAAAACCATTCAGAAAAGCAATTGATTTTATTTGATTTTTCACTGAATACAATATGCGATAAGGGATCTATATTTTGCAGCTTTTATCTTTGGATGATGGTATAGCGGTAAGTATTAATTTTCAAAATATTACTCAATTTTAAATACAATTTGAATAAATTCTAAAGTTTTGTTACGAAGTCGAAATAATCAAATATTTCCCATTAAACTATATTGTTATTAATTTTTATCGTATATTGCCAATAAAAATTAAGCAACTTATTGATGTCGTTTTCAATAACCAGAATTGTAGCGTGGTTTTGTTTGTTGCCGTTAGTCGAGTTAGCAAGCTATCAGTGAAAATATTTAGGCAGTGATATAGCCTCATATCAGAGGCTATCATCGTATTTATTAGGCTATATTTTAATTTAAGCGAATTATAAATAAACTATATGAGTACCTTTTTCTGGTTGAAAGGTAGCTTTACCAAATTCATCTAAGAAGTAGGCGATATGATCGGCTTTATCCCCCACTAAACGTCCTTTGACTTTGTTCCATGTCATCAGCGCTATCATCGAATCGGGTTCACAACAAATTAGCATGGGCTGTTCAAACTCTTCATTCCAATAAAATTCGCCACCATATAATTTATAAGCGGTGAGTAATAAATAACAGCCATATTCTTGCGATATCATGTTTAATTGCTCTTCTGAAATGCTGAAGTTCTTTTCAGCCAGTTCACTAATAATCATTTCAACAACAGTGATGCTTTTTTCTGAGTAATCAAGCTGGTTAATGCTCCATGTTGGACTATTTAATATCGCATTTTGTGCCCATGCTTCGATCTCTTGATATAATTCATTTTTTTGTTCAGTCATTTTTATTCACTTCGCTATTGAGTTTAATCTGTTCTAATTGCTTAACACTTTGCCACGTACCTTCCATTTGTTCAAGCGTTGCATCAATTAAAGATAAGTTTTTTTGTTTGAGTATCGATTCTACTTGTTGAAATCGTCGGGTAAATTTTTTATTGGCTTGCTGTAAACAAAGTTCTGATTTAATATTTAAATGCCTAGCTAAATTGACGGTCGCAAACAGCAAATCACCTAACTCTTCTTCAATTTTTTGTGGATCTTGCTTGTTTCGCTCAAGCTCTTGCTCAACTTCACCAAGTTCCTCTTTTACCTTATCGAGCACAGGTTTTATATCATGCCAATCAAAACCAACCGAAGCACAACGTTTTTGAATTTTTTCAGCTTGCATTAAGGCAGGTATTGCTTGGGGAATATCATTGAGCAATGAGTATTGTGTTTTTTGATCGCGTTCTTTTTGTTTAAGTTGTTCCCAGTTAGGTTTTTCTACCTTATTTTCGGTGAAAATATGCGGATGACGATAAACTAACTTATCAGCAACCGCTAAACAGACCTCATCAAAATCAAAGCTTCCTTGTTCTTGGGCTAAATCAGCATAAAAGACAATGTGAAACAATAGATCGCCAAGTTCTTTTTTTAGCTCCTCCATATCTTGTTTATCAATTGCATCAAGCACTTCGTACGTTTCTTCTAGTGTATATGATTTTAAAGACGAAAAAGTTTGAACTCGATCCCATTCGCAACCATTAATTGGATCGCGAAGTTGTTTAATAATAGCTTGTAAGCGCTGTAATGCGTTCAAAATACCCCCCACAAATAAGTAATTAATCAGCGTCATTGTAAAGGTTTAATAACAAAACGGTTATTTTTTTAAAGGTTAATGCCAATATATTTTGATGTTATTGCTAATTATTTCACCCAAAATAATGATAAAAGCACTAAACTAAAGCTATTTACGGAACTTGTAGCCGATAAAAGCGAATTAAGTATATAATACTCCTCTATTAAATTAACTTTATTGATATATGAATAATTTACGTGAACTTACTTTAAGAGGCACTATTCTTGGTGCTTTTATTACTGTCATTTTTACTGCATCGAATGTTTATCTTGGTTTGAAAGTTGGATTAACATTTTCATCCGCAATTCCTGCGGCAGTGATTTCAATGGCAATATTGAAACTGTTTTCAGGTTCAACTATTTTAGAAAATAACATGGTGCAAACTCAAGCATCAGCAGCGGGTACATTATCTTCAATTATTTTTGTGCTTCCGGGTTTGTTAATGATTGGTTACTGGCAAGACTTTCCCTTTTGGCTAACCTTTGCAATATGTGCCGCAGGCGGAATGCTTGGGGTTTTATTTTCAATTCCATTGCGTCATGTCATGGTAGTTAAAAGTAATTTACCTTACCCTGAAGGTGTAGCCGCTGCTGAAATTTTAAAGGCAGGATCTAAATCCGATAATAAAGAAACTAACGATGGTTTAAAGGATATTTTATTTGGCGGCATCATTGCCTCTATTGTTAGCCTTTTTACTAATGGTTTTCGCCTGTTATCTGAAAGTACTGCTTATTGGTTTTCCGCTGGCAAATCCATTTTTCAACTGCCTATGGGATTCTCGTTAGCGTTACTCAGTGCTGGCTATTTGATCGGAATTATGTCAGGAATTGCTATTTTAATTGGAACCATTATTGGTTGGGTATTTGGCGTTCCAATTTTAAGTGCAATTACCGATTATGATACCAGTCAGCCTTTATCTAAAGTTGCAATGGGATTTTGGGCAAAAGATATACGCTTTATTGGTGCGGGGGTCATTGCTATTGCAGCGGTTTGGACATTACTGACATTAATCAAACCGATGATTGAAGGTTTAAAAATATCATTTAAAAGTATGCGTTCAGATGTGTCTGGCAATGATGTTGCATCAACCGAGCGGGATTTATCACCTAAAGCTATTTTATTAATTATGGGTGGTATGTTAGTTATTTTGTTAGTGACTTTTTATAGCTTTATTGCCGATAGTGGTTTATCAGCAGGCATGGCTTGGACATTAGTTTTTTGCGCTGTATTATTTGCTTTTATTATGGGCTTTTTAGTGGCTGCCGCGTGTGGTTATATGGCTGGACTTGTTGGCTCATCAGCAAGCCCAATATCAGGAATAGCAATTGTTGCAGTGGTTGTCATTTCATTAATCTTATTAGGTTTAGGTGAAGCGAATGGTATGCTAGCTTCTATTGAAGGCTCCAACTTTGCCACAGCCCTTGCACTCTTTACTACTAGTGCCGTTTTGGCAATAGCATGTATTTCAAATGATAATTTACAAGACCTAAAAACAGGTCATTTGGTTAATGCTACCCCATGGAAACAACAAGTGGCATTATTACTTGGCTGTGTTGTTGGTGCAATTGTTATTGCGCCTATTTTAGAGATTTTATATAACGCTTACGGCTTTACTGGCGCTTTACCTCGTTCTGATATGGGTACAACTCAAGTTTTGGCAGCACCACAAGCAACACTGATGACAACAATTGCTAAAGGTATTTTTGCCCATCAACTTGACTGGACGATGATTTTAATAGGGCTTGCTTTAGGCGCTGTCATTATTATTATTGATTTAATTCTTGCCCAAAATAAATCTAACTTTCGCATACCTGCACTTGCTGTTGGTTTAGGCATTTATTTACCACCAAGTATCACAACACCAATTTTTATTGGCACTTTATTATCATGGATAATTAAACGTAATGCTTACAAAAAAGCCAAAGCACAAAATTTAGATCCAGAAGAGCAATTCAAAAAAGCTGATCGTAAAGCGGCATTAATTGCATCAGGCTTGATTGTTGGTGAAAGTTTAGTGGGCGTTTTATTAGCCATTGTGATTGTGATTAGCATCACCAATGGTGGAAATGATGCTCCACTTGCAATACCGCTCGATTTAGGTATGTTACCTCAACTTTTAGGCCTCTTTGTTTTTGTTGGTATATGTACGTTCTTTATTCGTCGTGCTTTATCAGCAATAAAAAAATAGTCCTGTGAATTATTAAATTTAAGCCCTTTTCGTTTTATCAAAGGGCTTTTTTGTTTAAATTGATTGTGTTATAACGTCCCTAATGTTGGATGATTAAAACAATTTTTATTAACTTATTTTATTTTGAATAATAGACAAAAATATCATGATAGTTTTTGATTCAATCCAAGTGCGCCGAGGCGTTAACTTGCTTTTAGATAATGCTTCAGCAACTATTAATCCTCAACAAAAAGTGGGATTAGTGGGTAAAAATGGTTGCGGAAAATCGACGCTCTTTTCACTGATTAAAGGTGAAATTCAAGCTGATGCTGGCACGTTAAATATACCATCGCAATGGCAACTCGCTTGGGTCAATCAAGAAACCCCAGCGTTAGATATCCCTGCGATTGAATATGCCATTGATGGCGATCGTGAGTATCGACAATTAGAAAAACAATTAAATACCGCTAATGAACAAAATAATGGTCAGCAAATTGCGGTTATTCATGAAAAGCTTGATACCATTGATGCTTGGACAATTCGCGCTCGAGCCGCAACGCTACTACATGGACTAGGATTTTCTAATGAACAATTAATGTTACCGGTTAAGTCCTATTCTGGTGGTTGGCGGATGCGATTAAATTTGGCTCAGGCATTAATGTGTCGTTCTGATTTATTACTGCTTGATGAACCAACCAATCACCTTGATTTAGATGCCGTGATTTGGCTTGAAAAATGGTTAAGTAACTATCCGGGAACTTTGATTTTAATATCTCACGATCGTGATTTTTTGGATCCGTTAGTCAATAAAATTATTCATATTGAGCAAAAGAGTTTATTTGAATATACGGGCAATTATTCCTCCTTTGAGATCCAACGTTCAACTAAACTTGCTCAACAACAGTCGCTTTATGAAAGCCAACAACTCAAAGTTGCACACTTGCAAAATTATATCGATCGCTTTAGAGCCAAAGCAACAAAAGCTAAACAGGCACAAAGCCGTATAAAAATGTTAGAAAGAATGGAGCTAATTGCACCTGCGCATGTTGATAATCCATTTCATTTTAATTTTAAGCCATCTGAATTCTTACCAAGCCCTTTGTTAATGATGGACAAAGTCGTCGCAGGTTACGATGATAAAATTATACTAGAAAAAATTAAGCTTAATTTAGTTCCCGGTTCGCGCATTGGCTTATTGGGGCGCAATGGTGCGGGGAAATCAACACTGATTAAATTACTCGCCGGAGAACTTGCACCTAAGGAAGGACATATTAATCTCGCTAAAGGTGTTCAATTAGGCTATTTTGCTCAACATCAATTAGAATATCTACGCCCCGATGAGTCACCACTTTGGCATTTAACGCAACTTGCTGAACCAAAAAATACAGAGCAAGAACTGCGTAATTATTTGGGTGGATTTGATTTTCAAGGCGATAAAGTCACCGAGCCAGTTAAAACTTTCTCGGGCGGTGAAAAAGCACGTCTTGTTTTAGCTTTAATTGTCTGGCAAAAACCGAATCTCCTTTTATTAGACGAACCAACTAACCATCTAGATTTAGATATGCGACAAGCGTTGACTGAAGCGCTAATTGATTTTGACGGTGCATTAGTTGTGGTGTCACATGATCGCCATTTACTACGTTCGACCACCGATGAATTCTATTTAGTCCATGATCATAAAGTTGAACCATTTGACGGCGATCTTGATGATTATCAAAAATGGTTAGCCGAAGCACAAAAAAATGATAACCAATCAAATGACGAAATAAATTCACCCAAAAAAGAAAATACAATTAATATATCAGCTCAAGATCGTAAAGAGCAAAAACGCAAGCAAGCTGAATTACGCGCACAAATGCAGCCAATAAAAAAACAGTTACAAAAAGAAGAGCAAACACAGGAAAATTTAGCAAAACAACTGCAAATGATAGAACAACAACTGTCTGATCCGATGATGTATGAATCCAATAAAAAATCGGATTTAACAAGTTTACTTTTGCAACAAAGCCAACTGAAAAGCGAGTTAGAGCAAAGCGAGTTAAAGTGGTTGGATTTGCAACAGCAACTTGAAGAATTTCAAATAGAATAGATTATTTCACTTGTAATGCAATATTGTAATAAATAAGTTTAATTTTATTGGCTAGAATAAAAAAAATCACAGATTTAACTCTGTGATTTTTTGATTTTATCAAATAATTTATTCTAATAAAATTGATTAGCTTTTTTCAACTTGACTAAAATCAAGCTCAACAGGCGTTGAACGACCGAAGATAGAAACCGATACTTTTAAGCGGCTTTTTTCATAATCAACTTCTTCAACAACACCATTAAAGTCAGCAAATGGGCCCTCGTTAACACGAACAAGCTCACCTGGTTCAAATAAAGTTTTAGGACGTGGCTTATCACCAACTTGTTGTAAGCGATTCATAATAGCATCAACTTCACGCTGACTAATCGGGGCAGGTCTATCAGAAGTACCACCAATAAAGCCCATTGTTCTTGGCACACTTCTTACTAAATGCCAAGTCGCATCATTCATCGCCATTTCAACTAATACATAACCGGGAAAGAATTTACGTTCACTCTTACGGCGCTGACCACTTTTCATTTCAACAACTTCTTCGGTTGGTACTAATACTTCCCCAAAAGAATCTTCCATATCATGTAATTTAATATATTCACGTAATGATTGTGCTACACGCGCTTCATAACCAGAATACGCTTGTATAACATACCAACGTTTTTGTTGTGTTTCGCTCATATTAACGCCCTATTGATGTTAAATAAAAGATGGCTGAACCGAATAAAGAATCCATTCCCCAAAGCGCTAAACCAACAATAACTGTGATAGCAGCAATCAGCATGGTTGTTTGTGTCGTTTCTTTACGAGTCGGCCATACAACTTTTCTTAACTCTTTTCGTGATTCTTGTAAAAACAACAAAAATAATTTACCTTTAGCTGTCGTGATCGCAATTAATAAAGTTAATAGCGAAAGCACAACAACCGCTATAATCCGAACGATCGTATTAGGTTGATATATATCATTAGGTTCAGCAAAATAAAAATTTCCCCAAACAACAAACGCAATCAATACTAAAACTAAACACCATTTCAATTTGTCTAGAGCAGTATTTGTATTTTGACCCTCGTTACTTACTAGCATATAAAACCCATGATTATGTTATATTATAATAGTATCTACTTTCCAAAATGCTCTTTTAAATAAAAACATTTTGCTAAACAGACTAGATAAGAAAGGGCATCAAATGACACCCTCATCTTATAATTGCTAATCTTTGAATTACTTAATAACTTTAGCAACCACACCAGCACCAACAGTACGACCACCTTCACGAATCGCAAAACGTAAACCTTCAGCCATCGCGATAGGGTGAATTAATGATACTGTCATTTTGATGTTATCACCAGGCATTACCATTTCTACGCCTTCTGGTAATTCAATCGTACCTGTTACGTCAGTTGTACGGAAGTAGAACTGTGGACGGTAACCTTTGAAGAATGGAGTATGACGACCACCTTCATCTTTGCTTAAGATATACACTTCTGATTCAAAATCAGTATGTGGAGTGATTGAACCTGGTTTTGCAAGTACTTGACCACGTTCGATTTCTTCACGTTTTGTACCACGTAGTAATACACCAACGTTTTCACCCGCACGACCTTCGTCAAGTAATTTACGGAACATTTCAACACCAGTACAAGTGGTTTTAGTTGTTGGTTTGATACCCACGATTTCAACTTCTTCACCCACTTTGATTACACCGCGTTCAACACGACCAGTTACTACTGTACCACGACCTGAAATTGAGAATACGTCTTCAATTGGTAATAGGAATGGTTTATCAATATCACGCTCTGGCTCTGGAATATAGCTGTCTAATGCTTCAGCTAATTCAACAATTTTGTCTTCCCATGCTGCTTCGCCTTCTAATGCTTTAAGCGCTGAACCACGGATTACTGGTGTGTCATCACCTGGGAAATCGTATTGAGATAGAAGTTCACGGACTTCCATTTCAACTAATTCTAATAACTCTTCGTCATCAACCATATCACATTTGTTTAAAAATACGATGATGTAAGGAACACCTACTTGACGACCTAAAAGGATGTGCTCACGAGTTTGTGGCATAGGACCATCAGTTGCCGCTACGACTAAGATAGCACCATCCATTTGTGCCGCACCAGTGATCATGTTTTTAACATAGTCAGCATGGCCTGGGCAGTCTACGTGCGCATAGTGGCGAGTTGGTGTATCGTATTCAACGTGTGAAGTATTGATGGTGATACCACGTGCTTTTTCTTCTGGTGCGTTATCGATTTGATCGAATGCACGAGCTTGACCGCCGTATTTTTTAGCAAGAACAGAAGTAATTGCTGCAGTTAAAGTTGTTTTACCATGGTCAACGTGGCCGATTGTACCAACGTTAACGTGGGGTTTTGTACGTTCAAATTTTTCTTTAGACATCTTAATGTTCCTTTATTAAATCACTTCCCTTATGTTATTAAGGGAAGTGTTACTTTATTTAGATAAATAATTATTTCGCTTTACGAGCTTCAATAATTGCTGTTGCAATATTTGTTGGTGCTTCATTGTACTTCAAGAACTCCATAGAGTAAGAAGCACGACCTTGAGTTTGTGAACGTAGGTCTGTTGCATAACCAAACATTTCTGAAAGTGGAACTTGTGCTTTTACTGTTTTACCAGTTGCAGTATCTTCCATGCCTTCGATCATACCGCGACGACGGTTTAAGTCACCAATAACATCACCCATATAATCTTCAGGCGTTTCAACTTCTACTTTCATAATCGGCTCTAAAAGCACTGGTTTTGCTTTCATAAAGCCGTCTTTAAATGCCATTGAACCAGCAATTTTAAATGCCATTTCTGATGAGTCAACATCATGGTAAGAACCATCAAAGATAGTGACTTCAACATCAACAATTGGATAACCAGCAAGAACACCGTTTTTCATTTGTTCTTGACAGCCTTTATCAACTGCAGGGATGTATTCTTTAGGAACCACACCACCAACAATTTCATTGTTGAATTTGTAGCCTTCGCCGCCTGCTTCTAATGGCTTGATTTTTAACCATACATGACCATATTGACCACGACCACCAGATTGGCGAACAAATTTACCTTCTTGTTCTACTTCATTGCGAATTGTTTCACGGTAAGCAACTTGTGGTTTACCAACATTTGCTTCCACTTTAAATTCACGCTTCATACGGTCAACGATGATTTCTAAGTGAAGTTCACCCATACCAGAAATAATAGTTTGACCTGATTCTTCATCAGTGTGAACACGGAATGAAGGATCTTCTTGCGCTAATCGACCTAAAGCAAGTCCCATTTTTTCTTGGTCAGCTTTGGTTTTTGGTTCAACAGCAACCGAGATTACTGGCTCTGGGAACTCCATTCTTTCAAGAATGATCGGTGCGCTTTCAGCACACAGTGTATCACCAGTAGTCACATCTTTAAGACCGATAGCCGCTGCAATGTCACCTGCGCGAACTTCTTTGATTTCTTCACGTTTGTTAGCGTGCATCTGAACGATACGACCAAAACGTTCTTTTTTATCTTTAACAGAGTTAAGAACAGTATCACCAGAGTTAACCACACCAGAGTACACACGGAAGAATGTTAAGTTACCAACAAATGGGTCAGTTGCAATTTTGAATGCTAATGATGAGAATGGTTCATCATCACTTGAATGACGTTCCGCTGCTTCACCATTTTGTAATTCACCTTTGATTGCTGGTACATCGGTTGGTGCTGGTAAATATTCAATAACGGCATCAAGCATAAATTGGACACCTTTATTTTTAAAGGCACTACCACAAGTTACTAAGATGATTTCGTTAGCAAGCACGCGCTCACGTAGTGCTGCTTTGACTTCTTCTTCAGTTAACTCTTCACCACCAAGGTATTTTTCCATTAACTCTTCACTTGCTTCAGCAGCAGTTTCTATTAAGAATGAGCGCCATTCTTCAACTTGCTCAACCATATCTGCTGGTACATCTTCATAAGTGAATGTTACACCTTGATCAGCATCATTCCAGTTGATTGCTTTACGTTTAAGTAAATCAACAACACCAGTAAATCCTTCTTCTGCACCGATTGGTAAAACTAAAGGAACAGGAACTGCTGCTAAACGGGTTTTGATTTGATCAACAACACGTAAGAAATTAGCACCCATACGGTCCATTTTGTTGACAAATGCAATACGTGGAACTTTATATTTATTTGCTTGGCGCCATACTGTTTCTGATTGTGGTTGAACACCGCCTACTGCACAATAAACCATAACTGCACCATCAAGTACACGCATAGAACGCTCAACTTCGATTGTGAAGTCAACGTGTCCTGGGGTGTCGATAATGTTGATGCGGTGTGGTTCAAATTGTTGACCCATACCAGACCAGAATGCAGTTGTTGCTGCAGATGTGATAGTAATACCACGCTCTTGTTCTTGTTCCATCCAGTCCATGGTCGCTGCGCCATCATGAACTTCACCAATTTTGTGACTTACGCCAGTGTAAAACAAAATACGTTCAGTTGTTGTTGTTTTACCTGCGTCAATATGCGCACTGATACCGATATTACGGTAACGTGCTATGGGGGTTGTACGAGCCATATTAATCCTCTATTTAGAATCGTTTGCTTAACAAAGTATCATTTAAGTAGACTGAAAGCAGATAAGGGCAATCAGTCTTAATTCAAGTCATTTGTGTAAATGACTTGATTACCAACGATAGTGTGCAAACGCTCTATTAGCTTCAGCCATACGATGAACATCTTCGCGTTTTTTCACAGCGGTGCCTTTGTTTTCAAAAGCATCCATAAGTTCATTCGCAAGGCGTAGAGCCATTGATTTATCGCCACGTTTACGTGCAGCATCTACAATCCAACGCATTGCAAGTGCATTACGACGAACAGGGCGCACTTCAACAGGAACTTGGTATGTAGAACCACCAACGCGACGAGACTTAACTTCTACAGTTGGTCTTACGTTATCTAATGCAACTTCGAAAGCTGCTAAGTGGTCTTTTCCACTACGCTCAGCTAATTTATCAAGAGCTGAATATACGATTGATTCTGCGATAGATTTTTTACCATCTATCATTAAAATATTTACAAATTTCGCCAGTAACTCTGAACCGAACTTCGGATCAGGAAGAATTTTTCTTTGACCGACAACATGACGACGTGGCATTGGAATACTCCGTTTATATGTTATAAATTTTTCAGGTTTACCCAAAACTCAAATGAGTTAAATGGAATTATATAGTTTGGCCTTACTTAACGGAGTTCCATTAAGCTTTAGGTCGTTTAACACCGTATTTAGAACGGCTTTGTTTGCGATCTTTAACACCTGCGCAGTCTAATGCACCGCGAACAGTGTGGTAACGCACACCTGGTAAGTCTTTAACACGACCACCACGGATTAAAATTACACTGTGCTCTTGTAAGTTGTGGCCTTCACCACCGATATAAGAAGTTACTTCAAAACCGTTAGTTAAACGTACACGACACACTTTACGTAATGCTGAGTTTGGTTTTTTCGGTGTAGTTGTGTAAACACGAGTACAAACACCGCGTTTTTGCGGGCATGCTTCAAGGGCAGGGACGTTACTTTTCGCTTCCTTTAGTGCTCTTGGTTTGCGTACCAGCTGATTAATTGTTGCCATTAATAAGCTCCTGATTAATTAAAATAAATTTAAAATTGCTTTTTAGATACGTAATTAATAACTGTAGACCAAAACCTATGTATATAAGTTTTGGGTCGCAAGATTCTAGACCCCAGGGGAAATAATGTCAAGTTTTTGCTAATATTAAGTGTTTGATCTAGAGTTTAATTCTTGTTGAAGGTCATCATTTTTTTAATGAAAAGAGGGTAGGGTTTTTATACTGATATTCATAAGCAAAAATAGATCAATATCTGTATTAGCCGTTTTGACAAATGCTTATTCCCCATTGCAAGTCACAATGGGGAGTTGTTTTAATGATGATCGATAAAGATAAATTTTAAAGCAAATAGTAACGCAAAAATAATTACGCAAAGATTGAGCTCTTTAAATTTACCTGTAAAGGTTTTTAGCACTACGTAAGAGATAAAGCCTAGTGCAACACCTTCTGTAATAGCAAAGGCAAAAGGCATCATGATTGCGGTGATAAATGCTGGTGTTGCCTCGGTTAAATCAGACCACTTAACTTTAATCAAGCTTGAAACCATTAAAATTCCAACAAAGATAAGGGCGCCTGAAGTTGCATAACTTGGTACTAAATGGGCTAGTGGCGATAAAAAGGCCACGGCTAAGAATAATATACCGACTACCACAGCTGTTAAGCCTGTGCGACCACCGACTGAAATACCAGCCGAACTTTCGATATAGGTTAATACTGATGATGTACCAAATAATCCCCCTAAAGAAGAGCTAAAGCTATCAATTAATAGCGCTTGACGCATTTTAGGGAATCGGCCTTTTTCGTCGCTAATTCCGGCTTTATCGGTTAATGCTAAAATGGTGCCCGATGAGTCGAATAGGCTGACAATCATCACAGAAAAAATAACACCCATAATGCCGATATTAAGCGAACCTGCTAGATCAACATGACCAACAACGCTGGTCACACTTGGTGGCGTAGATACAATACCTTGGTAACTGATATTAGGATCTAGCCATAGTGCCAGTAATGTCACAACTAAAATCGAAATTAATACCGCAGCATGAAAGTTGCGAGCCGCTAAAATAACAATGATGAAAAAACCTAGTGATCCTAATAGGACTTTAAGCGATAAGATATTCCCCATCGTTAAGAGTGTGGAAGGTGAAGCAACCACAATACCCATGTTTTGAAAGCCCATAAAAGCAATAAATAGTCCAATACCGGCACTAATACCTATACGTAAACATTGTGGAATATGTTCAATTAACCAGTGGCGGACTTTAAAGAGTGACAACATAAAAAAGATTAAAGAACCCCAAAATATGGCGCCCATACCAATTTGCCAAGAATAGCCCATTGCACCACAGATACCATAGGCAAAAAAGACGTTAAGCCCCATTGCTGGTGCAAGTGCTATTGGTAAGTTAGCAAATAGGCCCATTAAAATCGTCGCCAACGCAGTAATTACACAAGTTAGTACAAATACCGCAGATTTATCCATACCGGTTGCTGATAAAATGGATGGATTAACGAAGATGATATACACCATAGTAAGAAAGGTTGTACATCCTGCAATTATTTCCGTACCGATAGTTGTTTTTTTTTCTTTCAATTGAAATAGTTTTTCGAATATTGAATTCATAAGTTAAGGCCTAATTGGATTGATAAGTAATCATAAATGTTGATAAACAGTGCTAGCTTTTTTACCAAAAAGTAAAAATAAAAAAGATGAGGAGTTATTGCTCCACATCTTCAGAGGTGTTGCCACATTATTATTGCCAGTTATTTATTTTGGTCAAGCGTTATTCTGGCTATACTGTATTACAATGCGCCAGAATCGAGTTTATTTAACGTAATTTTTACTTTCAGAATTCTGTGGCTTTCTATTTCGGCTACTTCAAATAGATAATCGCCAATTTGAATGGTTTCGCCAACATTGAGTAAATGCTGCGCTTTTTCCATTAACAGTCCTGCCAAGGTATGATATTCGCGCTTATCATCAATCGGTATTGGTACAAAACGAATGAGTTCCTCAACTGGAATATAACCATTCGCAATCCAGCTATTATCATCTAAACATTGAATATCATGTTTAGCATCAATTTCCTCTTCTTCTGTTGGGAAATCGCCTGCAATGGTTTCAATAATGTCTGTCACCGAGACAACCCCTTGCATTGAACCAAATTCATCAACCACGAAAGCAAAATGGGTTTTAGCCTTTTTAAATTGTTCTAGTGCAACCAGTAACGATACCGTTTCTGGAAAGATTAAAGGTTGTTTGATAAGTGAGTGAATATCGATTGGTGCTTTACTTTGTAGCACATCTTTTAAAAGATCATTAACTTGGATAATGCCTAATGGTTCATCAATCGAGTCATTATCCGTGACTACTAAGCGTGAATGAGGATTATCAAAAATTTCTTTTATGATGACATCTCGATTATCATTGATATTAACCATATCAACATCAAGCCTAGATGTCATGATACTACTGACGGAACGTTGCGCTAGGCCAAGCACTCGCTCAACCATGCTCAGTTCTTGATGATTAAATACCGAGACTTTTTTATTGGCATCTGACACCACATCAATGGTGTGGGTATCGGGATCTTCTTCTGCATCACCTTTTAATAAGTGTAAAATTGCTTCGGCAGTGCGTTCACGTAATGGTTTTTTATTTAATGCTTTGCGGCGGTTAAAAATGGCTAATTGGTTGAAAAACTCAATCATAATTGAGAATCCAATTGCGGCATACAAATAACCTTTTGGAATCATAAAACCAAAACCTTCGGCAACTAGGCTAAAGCCAATCATTAATAAGAAGCTCAAGCAGAGAATGACAATCGTTGGGTGAGCGTTGACAAAATAAGCCAATGGTTTACTTGCCACCATCATAATGCCAATGGCGATGCAAACAGCAATAATCATCACAGGAATATGTTCAACCATTCCCACAGCGGTAATCACCGAATCAAGTGAGAACACCGCATCAAGTACGACTATTTGGGCTACAACAGTCCAAAAGTGAGAGGTTTTTTTCGGCTTTCCGTCTTCGTGTGACGCACCTTCAAGGCGCTCATTGAGCTCCATTGTGGCTTTAAATAGTAAAAATATCCCCCCGATTAACATAATCAGTTGGCGTGCATTAAAGTTGATTCCAGATATTGAAAATAATGGTGTAGTGAGTGTAACTAACCAACCCGTGAACATTAATAATAACACTCGGGTAATTAATGCAAAGGCAAGGCCTGTAATGCGGGCTTTGTCTCGTTGATGGGGTGGAAGTTTCTCGGCAAGAATGGCAATAAAAACAATGTTATCAATACCAAGGACGATTTCAAGTACAACCAGAGTGGATAAGCCAATCCAGATTGTAGGATCCATGATCCATTCCATATGTCAGGTGATTACCTCTAATAAATACAGCACATGCTGCCCAGTAATTCTGTCTGTAATTGGCTAAATAATCAATAAAATATTTGTAAATTTGTGTATTTTGTCAAAAATTTTCAGGAAAGCATGTGTTTTAGTATAAAATCAGCTTCGCCAAAACGTTGGGGTGAATAAAACTAATAAAGTAAATATTTCTAATCGGCCAAATAACATATCGACAACCATTACCCACTTTACTATATCGCTAACTCTGGCAAAATTATCGCTCACACTACCAAGGCCGACCCCTAAATTATTCAGTGATGAGGCAACAATATAAAAAGAATCTGTAGTATCAATACCGGTTGCCATAATAGCAAATAAGCTGACTAAAAAGACTAGCGCATATGCAGAAAAGAATCCCCAAACAGCTTCAATAATACGTTCAGGAACCACGCGATTATTTAATTTTAAGGTATAGATAGCATTTGGATGAATTAAGCGCTTTAATTCACGCGACCCTTGCATAAACAAAAGGAGAACTCGAACTACTTTTAAGCCACCGCCAGTTGAACCGGCACAACCACCAATAAATGAAGCGCATAGTAAAAAAATCGGTAATGATGAAGGCCATGTGTTAATATCATCAACCGTAAATCCAACCGTTGCCGTTATTGATACAACTTGCAGTACTATCTTATCGATACTTAATTTTCGTTCTGGTTGATAAAAATAAATGCCAAACGCACAGATTGCAATTAAAACAGCTAAAATAAAAACAAAAGTTCTAAATTCTTGATCTCGCCAGTAAACTTTAATTGAAAATCCACTTAATGCGGCAAAATGAAGTGCGAAGTTACAACCCGATAAAATTAAAAAGAGGGTAACAATGTAATTGATTGTAGCACTATTAAAATAAGCAAGGTTATTGTCATGCGTTGAAAATCCACCCATCGATATTGTTGAAAAGCTATGTGAAATGGCATCAAAGGCATTCATTCCAGCTGCCCATAAACAAACAGCACAAAGCGTGGTCAGTAAAATATAAATTGACCAAAGTGTTTTAGCCGTTTCGGCAATACGAGGGCGCATTTTGCTATCTTTTTGTGGGCCGGGAATTTCTGCTCGGTAAAGTTGCATTCCCCCAACGCCCAATAATGGTAAAATGGCGACAGCTAAAACGATAATCCCCATACCACCAAGCCATTGTAGTAATTGCCGATAAAAAAGCAGGGCTTTAGGTAGGTGATCTAATTTAACGATGGTTGTTGCGCCAGTTGTTGTTAGGCTTGAGAATGATTCAAAAAAGGCGTTAGTTAAATTTAAATTAATATGTGTGTCAAAAATAAACGGAAATGCGCCGATTGTACCTAACACCACCCAAAATAGTACGACGATAAAAAAGCCTTCACGCGTGCTCAGTTCATGGCGATGATGGCGATTTGGTAGCCATAATAAACAGCCTAATATCAATGCGGCAAAAAACGATCGAACAAAGATTGCGCCAGCACCATCACGATAGATTAAAGCAACAAGTGCTGGTAGCAACATAAATACCGATAACAGGGCAATTAATAACCCGATGATTCGAAGGATTGAGCGCCAATGCATCATGATAATCGTCTCTATTTAAAACCACGAGACGTTTTGATAAGATCATAAGCGGCTTGGATTTCTTGCGCACGTTTTTTAGCTGCTTCTAGCATCTCTTTGGGTAAGCCCTTCGAAACTAATTTATCAGGATGATGTTCATTCATTAATTTTCGATAAGCCCTTTTGATTTCGGGAATTTCGGCTGTAGATTTAACGCCTAATATTTTGTAAGCGTTTTGTAGATCTGATTGTGATGAGCGATTCTGGTAAGCGCCATGGTTATTGTTATTGCGTTGATATTGATCATATTGGTGCTGGCTACGTTGATTTTGTTGGTAGCTGTAATTATTTTGGTGAAAATGGTAACTGCCCATCATCATTTGGATATATAATGCCATTTTTTGATGAGAAATATTTAATTCATCTGCCACAATCAACAGGATTTGTTGTTCTTTATCATCCAACACACCATCGACTAATGCTGCTTGAATCAATTGTTCACAAAAAATGTTTAGTACGTTGCGTCTAAAACGGTATTGAGTATAAAGCTCTTGAAGGCGTGATCGTAGTGGGTAATTGCTGGCCTTGCCACGATTAAATGAGTCTTGGGCAAGTTTTCGGCTGCTACTATTAAGTTGTAGCCTATCCATAAATTGGCTTGCAAGATTTATATCATCTTGTGTGACAACGCCTTTCGCTTTACTTAAATGGCCTAGCACTTCAAAAACCACCGTTAAGTAAAGTTCTGGATTTGCTTTGGTTTTTTGTTCGGTCAATTTATTACAAAAAGTTTGGTAAAGCATTGGTCCAACAAATAGCCCTAGTATAAAGCCCCACCCCGTTTTTAATATAAGGCTTAATACAAAGCCGGTGATCATTGCCCAGATAAAAGACATTATTTGTTTACCTCAATTCGATCTATTTTTTGTAAACCCCGTGGTAAGGTGCTTCCTTTACGTGCGCGTTCTGCCCTAAATTTTTGTAAATCAACAGGGTTTAACGTAAGTTTGCGTTTACCGACATATAAGGTTATCGATGTTTCTGGTGTAATTAATAGTAGATAAGCAAGGCTATCATCAGCACCTGCAAGAGATACAATTTTATTCCCTTTGCCTTTAGCCAGTTCAGGTAGATCTTTTACAGGAAAGATAAGCATTCGCCCAGCTTGAGTAATAGATAGTAGTAAGCTATCTTCAGATGTAATTTCAATTGGTGCAAGTATTTTTGCCTCTTTCGGTAAATTGATAATCGCCTTACCATTACGATTACGAGCAACTAAATCACTAAATTTACAAATAAAGCCATACCCAGCGCTTGAAGCAAGTAACAATTTTTGATTATCCTCTTGGCTCATCACTATATGTTCAACCGTTGCGTTAGCGGGGAGCGCTAATTTTCCCGTTAATGGTTCACCTTGACTTCTAGCCGATGGTAATGTGTTTGGCTCGATAGCATAACTGCGACCAGTTGAATCGAAAAAGATAACGGGTTGATTGCTTTTTCCTTTCGCGGCGGCTTTAAAGCTATCACCCGCTTTATAACTTAAACCTGTAGCATCAATGTCATGACCTTTAGCGGTTCTAACCCAGCCCATTTCAGACAAAATAACAGTAACAGGTTCGGATGGTGTTAACTCTTGTTCACTAATAGCTTTAGCTTCACTGCGCTCAACAATCGGTGAACGGCGCTTATCACCATATTTTTCAGCATCCTCTTTTAGCTCTTTTTTAATTAAATTACTCAGTTTTTTAGGCGAAGCTAACAAAGCTTGCAGATGATCACGCTCTTTTGCAAGCTCACTTTGTTCACCTTTAATACGTACTTCTTCAAGTTTGGCTAAATGACGGAGTTTTAACTCTAAAATCGCTTCGGCTTGAATATCAGTTAATGCAAAACGGCTAATTAATTCTTGCTTCGGTTCATCTTCGTTGCGAATAATTTCAATCACTTCATCAATATTTAAAAATGCAATCAATAAACCATCAAGGATATGTAGCCTTTTTAAAATTTTATCTAAACGATAATTTAAGCGACGTGTAACGGTATTTTTACGATACTCTAGCCATTCAGTAAGAATCTCAATCAAGCCTTTGACTGACGGGCGGTTATCAAGCCCAATCATGTTCATATTAACGCGGTAACTTTTTTCGAGATCAGTTGTTGCAAATAGATGATTCATCACTTGTTCTAAATCGACTCGATTTGAACGTGGCACAATCACTAAACGAGTTGGATTTTCGTGATCCGACTCATCGCGTAAATCTTCAATTAAAGGTAGCTTTTTGGCTCGCATTTGAGAAGCAATTTGTTCTAGGATTTTAGCGCCCGATACTTGATGGGGGAGATCTGTAACCACAATATCTCCATCTTCTTTTTTCCAAACCGCACGCATACGAATTGACCCGCGCCCTGTTTTGTAGATTTTCGCGATATCATCAGGTGGCGTAATAATCTCAGCTTCGGTTGGAAAATCAGGCCCTTGTATGTGAGCCATTACTTCGCTTAAAGTTGCATTTGGATTGTCTGCCAGCATAATTGCGGCATTTGCCACCTCACGAATATTATGTGGGGGAATATCGGTTGCCATACCAACCGCAATCCCCGTTGTGCCATTTAATAAAATATTCGGTAGTCTGGCTGGCAACATTTTTGGCTCTTGCAAAGTACCATCAAAATTGGGGGTATAATCAACCGTTCCTTGCCCTAACTCACCTAATAATAATTCAGCATATTTCGATAAGCGAGATTCGGTATAACGCATGGCAGCAAATGATTTAGGATCATCTGGCGCTCCCCAGTTACCTTGTCCATCAACTAATGGATAACGATAAGAGAAGGGTTGTGCCATCAGTACCATAGCTTCATAACAGGCACTATCACCATGAGGATGATATTTACCAAGCACATCACCTACGGTACGTGCTGATTTTTTAAATTTTGCTTGCGCATTTAGACCTAGCTCTGACATGGCATAGACAATGCGTCGTTGCACGGGTTTGAGACCGTCACCAATAAATGGCAGTGCACGATCCATAATGACATACATTGAGTAATTTAAATAGGCGCTTTCGGTAAAGGTACGTAGCGACTGAATTTCTACTCCGTCATGAGTTATCTCACTCATTATTGTTCCTCTAAATCATTCTGTTTATTAGACATTAAGTTCAACTTGATCGCCTTTTTCTTGTAACCATTCTCGGCGATCTTCTGAGCGCTTTTTGGCAAGTAACATGTCCATTAATGCCATAGTCTGCTCTGTATCATCAAGCGATAACTGTACTAAACGGCGTGTATTGGGATCCATTGTCGTTTCTCGTAGTTGCAGAGGGTTCATTTCCCCTAAACCTTTAAAACGTTGTACATTTGGCTTACCTTTTTTGCGTTTAAGTTGCTCTAAAATACCTTCTTTTTCTTCTTCATCAAGCGCGTAATAAACTTCTTTACCCAAATCAATACGATAAAGTGGTGGCATCGCAACAAAGACATGCCCATGTTCAACCATGGTGCGGAAATGACGAACAAATAACGCACAAAGTAAAGTGGCAATATGTAGTCCATCAGAATCGGCATCGGCTAAAATACAGATTTTGCCATAACGTAACTGGCTCAAATCATTGCTATCAGGATCGATGCCTATTGCTACTGAAATATCATGAATTTCTTGTGAGCCAAGCACCTCGTCAGATGACACTTCCCAAGTATTTAAAATCTTACCTTTAAGTGGCATAATGGCTTGAAACTCACGGTCTCGCGCTTGTTTGGCTGAACCACCGGCAGAATCCCCTTCCACTAAAAAAAGCTCAGTACGGCTCAAATCTTGCGATGAACAATCCGCCAATTTACCCGGTAAAGCAGGTCCACTGGTTAATTTTTTGCGGATAACTTTTTTAGATGCCTTTAAGCGTTTTTGCGCACTCGAAATGACCATTTCGGCTAGTAATTCGGCTAATTGTACATTTTGATTTAGCCAAAGACTAAATGCATCTTTCACAATAGCCGAAACAAAAGCTGCACATTGCCGTGAAGATAAGCGCTCTTTAGTTTGACCTGCAAATTGCGGCTCTTGCATTTTGACCGAAATCACATAAGCACAGCGTTCCCAAATATCATCGGCAGTTAATTTTAAGCCTCGTGGTAATAAATTGCGGAATTCACAAAACTCACGCATAGCATCTAACAAGCCTTGACGTAAACCATTAACATGCGTACCACCTTGTACCGTTGGAATTAAGTTAACGTAACTTTCAGTCAATAGCTCTCCACCTTCGGGCAACCAAAGTAGCGCCCATTCTACCGCTTCCGTTTCACCAATATGGTTGCCAGTAAAAGGGGGTTCGGGTAATAGTGAGTAACCACTAACAGATTCCATTAAATAGTCTTTTAGACCGTCTTGATAACACCAACGTTGCTCAGTATTGTTAATTTTATCTTTAAAGATAATTTCAAGCCCTGGGCAAAGTACTGCCTTGGCTTTTAATAAATGAGACAATCGAGGAACAGAAAATCTTGGTGAATCAAAATATTTTTCGTCTGGCCAAAAATGGACTTTGGTGCCAGTATTACGGCGCCCACAAGTGCCAGTAACGTGTAGATCCTCAACTTTGTTGCCATTTTCAAACGCGATTTCATACACTTGCCCGTCACGATGAACGGTAACATCAACGCGTTTTGATAAGGCGTTGACAACTGAAATACCGACACCGTGTAAACCGCCCGAAAATTGGTAATTCTTGTTAGAAAATTTACCACCAGCATGTAAGCGGCAAAGCAATAGCTCAACGGCTGGCACGCCTTCTTCTGGGTGAATATCAACAGGCATACCTCGACCATCGTCGATAACTTCTAATGAGTTATCTTCATAAAGTGTCACTTTGATTTTACAAGCATGGCCAGCGATCGCTTCATCAACACTATTATCAATGACTTCTTGCCCTAAATGATTTGGACGACTTGTGTCAGTGTACATTCCAGGGCGATGGCGAACAGGATCAAGGCCTTTTAATACTTCAATATCAACGGCGTTATAAGTGGGTTGTGGCATAATGTTTCTATTTATCCGAATAAATGGGCTTATTATAACAACCTTTCATAAATAAGACCAAGGTCAATGGTGAAGGTAGTTAATCAAGTCACCATCAAATCTAATAAACTTAAATAGACAACGTTAAGTTATAAAATTTATTAATAAACAAGAAAAATATTGTTAATAAATTAATAAAATAGACAAAAGCATTTATAATTCAATTTAACTATCATTATTTAACGGCACAAGTTTGAGGCGTTAATATCAATGATTGTTAATAAAATACTAATATGAATATATTGGGAGGGAAATAAAAATGTTAAAAATGATCACTTACCAGCGGTGGCGTTCAAGCTATAATTATCAGTATCTTGTTATTTTATTTTTTGTTTCAACATTTTCTTCTGTATGTGTTTTACTTAAATCGTATTGTTATAACGTAAAGGCGATATTGTGTCATTTTATATTAAGCCTATTTTTAATCACGTGCCATATTCATTATGCCAGTGCATTATCAGCCACAACAACACAAGTGATACATGGGAGCGCTCCCTATCTTACTTTTGATGGTGGTGTCACTAAAGGCAATATTCAAGCACTATTAGGCATCAGACTATCCGATGGGCGCGAGTATGTGCCTAGAAATGGGGAGTCAAATTTCTATCCAAATGCTACGGTTGTGGATAATTATTATACAATTGAATTGCCGAGTAATGCAGATTCGTTTGATGGTATTCAAACATTAGTCCCCATTCCCAATATTGACAATTACTCAGTTATTGACTTAAGCGAGATAATCGGTGGCAATAATTTGTTGGATGATGATGGGGATAGTTATGGCAATATAACGGGTACTTTAGATGCTTTTTTGTATGATCGAAATAGTGATTATCTTACTCGTATCGTTAAGAGCCATCCTATAGATAAATTAGACCCTTGCTCTTGGTATGTGTTAACACTTTCCATAGATGATGCTCAACTGTCAACTCAATATGGCGTGCCAAAGGCAAGGGATTTCGATTATGTGAGTCAAACTTACTATTTAAAAGCGAAAAATGGAGTGCGCACTTGTTATGCAAGCCCTCCAGCTAGGTATGGTGGTGGGGAGGGGCCAAACTGGGTACGAGGGTTAGGTTTTCTGGTGGTAAATAGCCATATTCCAGAGGAAAACTTTCCGACAACGGGCTCAAATGGGCTCAGTTTTCATTTAGGGTTAGGCGGTGTCACGCCAGAACAGGTCATTGATGCTAATGGCACAACCGTTTCAGCCGTCAGTGGTAGTAACTCAGCGGAATTATTATTAAGTACTGAAAACAGTGAGTTAAAAATAACATTAAAGGGGCCAAGTAAAGCCTCGGATAAAAAGAAATTTAGTCCCTCATTATTTAAGCTTTACGCCGACAGTAGCCACAGCCAGTTATTGTATAGCTTTAAGATAGAACGTTGGTATATAGCAAATCCAGATGATTCTGGTGACGGCTCTTATGATGAAGCTCAAATATTCTGCGATAGTTTAGGAAGTCGTTATCGTATACCGAGTGTTGGGGACTACACCAATGCGAATAGCTCTGATTGGCATTGGGGGGTGCCAGGGCAAGGAAATTATAACCTGCGCCAAGTTAGCTACAAAAGTGGTGAAAGGTGGATAGGGGGGTTATTTAATGAGTGGGGTGATTTTACTTATGGGTCGGGTAGAGGCGACGATTGGCTCGATGATGAATATTGGGCTGCTGATAAGTTTGGTGTTGATTCATCTGGAGGTGTTCGTTTAAATAATGGCCCTTATGCTTACGCTATAACGGCATGTGTAACGCCTTAAAAAGAGGGGGTTACATTGCTGAAATTAACATCACTATTGACGGCGTGAGCCGTCAAGTTTAGTAAACTACACTACACATAAGATCTGTTATTTTATAAAGGAATAATAAAAGTCTTTCATATTAATGGATTATATTTAAAAAAACTGTTGAGAAAGATGGACAGTGACCTCGATACTAGTAAATGTTAGTGGCTAATTTCTTTCGGTTTTAGTTTATTTATTCACCTTTTAGTATTATTATCAACTGATCCCATATAAATATTAGGGAAAAATGTGAGTAAATTAAAAAATAAAATAAGCCGATACACTTTTTCACAAAAAACAATAACAATTAATGACGTAGTGGCAATAACGAGTAAAATACAACTGCCCTTTACCGATGCCAAATCTGACATCGCAGTTACTCATAGCGCAACTTTTCACCCTCACCCTATTCATAAAGAAAAGATTATTTATAGCGCTTGTTTAGTTAACTGCGGTAGCCGTTGTCCTTTAAAAGTCCATGTAAAAAACGATATTATTACTAAAATAGCGTCAGAAGATGGGGTAAATGATTCTGTCTTTGGGTTGCACCAAATTCGTCCTTGCCTTCGAGGCAGAGCGGTTCGTTGGCGAACTTATGATCCTGCTCGCTTAAAGTATCCAATGTTACGAATTGGTAAACGTGGTGAAGGTAAATTTAAACGTATTTCGTGGCATGAAGCGATTAATTTACTTGCAAATAAACTTAAATATACGATTAATCAATATGGCAATGAAGCAATTTATTATCAGTATGGATCAGGAACAACGGGCGCTAATCTTTCAGGGCGTAATGCATGTCAGCGTTTTTTAAGTATCATTGGTGGTCATTTAAATTACCATGGTGATTATTCAAGCGGGCAGATTTCAGCTATTCGGCCTTATTTGTTTGGTCATGCTAAAGAATCTTTACTGGATCAGATCAAGCATTCTGATTTAGTGGTTATGTTTGGACATAACATTGCCGAAACTAGAATGTCAGGCGGTGGGCAAGTTACCGAGCTTTTTCATGCGTTAGCGCAAAGTCATGCAAGGGTGATTATTATTGATCCTCGTCGTAGTGAAAGTGTTGTTGCGTATAATGCTGAGTGGATCCCGATTATTCCCGGTACTGATGCGGCATTAGTTGCGGCAATAGGCTATACATTACTTGAGCAAGATCGTATTGATGAGGATATGCTTAATCAATACTGTATTGGGTGGAATGCCGATTCTTTGCCTGATAGTGCACCGCCTTATAGTGATTATAAATCTTACCTTTTAGGTTTAGGCTATGACAAAGCAGCGAAAACACCAGAATGGGCAGCCAAAAAAACAGGTATTTCAGCAACACAAATTCGTAAACTCGCAATAGATATTGTTGATGCTAAAGCTGCTTGGATTTCGCAAGGTTATGGTGTGCAACGTTGGCAAAATGGTGAACATACTGCGCGAGCCATTATGATCTTACCAATTATTACGGGGCAATTTGGTAAACCTGGCACTAACATTGGAACTTGGGGCGGGAGCGTTGTTTATCCTATACCTAACTTTAATTTACCTAATCCAATAAAAACCAGTATTCCTTTCTTTTTGTGGACGAAAGCGATTGAAGATGGACCAAGCATGACTGCTAAAAATGCCTACCTTAAAGGTAAAGATAAATTGGATGTGGGGATCAAATTTATCTGGAATTATGCGGGTAATGTATTGGGAAATCAACATTCAGATCTCAATCGTACTCACCAGATTTTGCAAGATGAGTCAAAATGTGAATTTATTCTTGTTTGGGATACACATATGACGGCATCAGCTAAGTATGCTGATTTATTATTACCTGATGTGTCATCGGTTGAGAATAATGATTTGATTAATAATTCTTATTCATCTGGGGCATATTGTTACCTTATCCGTATGCAAAGTGCTATTAAACCGCTTTGGGAAAGCCGCCCTGTTTATGATGTATTAAGCGAATTGTCTGAGAAAATGGGGGTAAAAGACAAATTTACCGAAGGTCGTACTCAAGAGCAGTGGATAGCACATTGTTATGAACAATTGCGAAAACGTGATCCGCATTTACCGCCTTTTGCTGATACCGATGGCATGGGGGTTATCGATCGCAAACTTGCCGATAGTGATAGCCAAATTGGATTAAAAGCTTTTAGAGATGATCCCATTAAAAATCCATTAACTACCCCGTCAGGAAAAATAGAAATCTATTCAGAAACGTTAGCGAACATTGCCAATGAATGGGAACTTGATGCGCAAGATGTGCTGTATCCTATTCCTGCCTATTTACCAGCGATTGAAGGCAGTGAAGATAAATCTAAACGTCAACAATATCCGTTGCAACTTATTGGATTTCATACCAAAGGGCAATGCCATTCTACTTACAGTAATTTGCCACAATTGCGTGAAGCTGTCGCTAACAGTATTTGGATTAATCCATTTGATGCTGAACAACGGCAAATAAAACATGGACAATTAGTTGAAGTTTATAACGATCGCGGTCGGTTGCATATTGTTGCTAAAGTTACGCCAAGGATATTACCAGGTGTTGTTGCGATTCCCCAAGGAATGTGGGCAAAAAATAATGCTGAAGGGGTTGATATTGGCGGTTGCATTAATCGTTTAACATCATTGCGTCCAACGGTGCTTGCTAAAGCAAATCCACAGCATACCAACTTGGTTGATGTCAAACCAGTATCAGATACGTGTTTAGCGTTATAAATAAAAGGACGGATAATAAAAATGCAATATGGATTTTATATTGATTCTTCAAAATGTACGGGTTGTAAAACTTGCCAAGTGAGTTGTAAAGATGAAAAAGATAATGCTTTAGGCGTCCGTTTTCGCCGTGTTTATGAATATGGTGGTGGTGGTTGGCAGCAAGTTGATAATCTTTGGCAAAATGATACTTTTACCTATTATTTGTCTATCGCATGTAATCATTGCGAACAACCTGCTTGTGTGCAGAGTTGCCCAACGGGGGCAATGTATAAACGTTCACAAGATGGCTTAGTGGTTGTTAATCAAGACATTTGCATGGGGTGCCGAAATTGTGAAACACACTGTCCATATGGAGCACCACAATTTGATTATCAAAAAAAGGTCATGTCAAAATGTGATGGTTGTTATGAACGTGTTGCCGAGGGATTAAAGCCTGTTTGTGTTGAGTCATGCCCACAGCGAGCTTTAGATTTTGATGAAATTGAAACGCTACGCCAGCACTATGGCGAACAATGCGATATTGCACCACTACCAAGCTCACAGCTCACTAAGCCCAATATTGTAATAAAACCCCATGCACAAGCTAAGATGTCTGGCGATACCTTAGGTAAAATACTTAATCCTGAAGAAGTATAAGTAATATGTCATAATTACCACGGGTTTTTTTTGGGGGTATCAGTGTAACTAACTGATAGAACCATTCTAAGGAGATATTTATTTGGATAAGTTAGTTACTATCACATTAGCTAAACTACTTGGTATGTTTTTTTATTATCCACCCAATAGTAAAGTTACTACATCATTAACGCAGGCCTTATTACATATTAACCATTTAGCCCCATGGAAAGATTCTATCCTTATTTATGAGC
>NZ_LZGZ01000206.1:0-6899 GCF_001690515.1 Gilliamella sp. Fer4-1
TAAATATGCTTGAAGTTATCAAACAATATCACCTGTTACTTTAGATGTGGGTATCAATAAATTTAAGCATAACAATGAAATGAATATTGGCGCAATAACCGTTTTTTCAAGTCTATTATTGCGACCATTACTTATTACTATAATGACTGACTAGTTGCCTTTTTCATTGTTTGAACAAAATGCGCTAACTGGCTAAGCATTTGTTCAGGATTATCAAGATTTTTCTCAATAATTTTAACCGTTGCCGAACCACTAATGGCTCCTGCCGCACCTGATTTAATCGCTTCGCTAACTTGATCTGGTTCGGAAATACCAAACCCTTGGATAGCAGGAGGAGCACCAAACTCCGTCAATTTTTGTAATAAATGAGTAAGGGGTTTATTAGCACGATTTTCCGTGCCTGTAACTCCAGCACGTGAGACTAAATAGGTATAACCTTTACCATGCTTAGCAATATTTTTAATGACTTCATCATTAGCATTAGGTGGACAAATAAAAATTGGCGCTATATTGTATTTTTCGGCCGCCACTGTAAATTCTTTTGCATATTCAACAGGAACATCGGCAATTAATACCGAATCAATGCCCGCTTTAGCGCATTTGGCGTAAAAGTTATCAATCCCGTTTTTGAATACTAAATTTGCATAAATGAGTAATCCTATTGGAATATTAGCGTAATGCGCTCTAACATTACCTAACATCTCAAAACACTTTTCAACGGTTATTCCACCTTTAAATGCACGTATATTGGCATTTTGAATCGTTGGCCCATCAGCCATTGGATCTGAAAATGGGATGCCTAATTCTAAAGCGTCAGCGCCTGATTCAATCAAGGTTTGGATGATTTTAAAAGACAGTTCTGGCGTTGGATCTCCAACAGGTACAAAAGGAACAAAAGCACCTCTTTTTTCGGCTGTCAATGTTGCAAACAGTTTTTGATAACGGTTCATTCAACTTCTCCTTTTGCTTTTAAAATGTCATAAACGGTAAAGATATCTTTATCACCACGGCCTGATAAGTTCACAATTAATAATTGTTCTTTGTTTGGGTTTTCTTTGATCATTTTAATAGCATAGGCCAAAGCATGCGATGACTCTAATGCCGGGATAATACCTTCACTACGTGATAAAGCCTTAAAAGCGTCTAATGCTTCATCATCAGTAATTGAAACGTAATCTGCTCGACCAATGCTATCTAAGTAAGCATGCTGAGGACCAACTGATGGAAAATCTAATCCAGCTGATATTGAGTAGGATTCTTCAATCTGTCCTTCATCAGTCTGCATCATAGGTGATTTCATACCAAAGTAGATGCCAAGCTTACCATGTTTTAACGAAGCACCATGTTCACCACTTTCAATACCATGTCCGCCAGGTTCAACACCAATTAATCTGACCGTTTTTTCTTCAATAAAATTAGCAAACATACCAATTGCATTTGAACCACCACCAACGCAAGCAATTACTGCATCAGGTAGGCGCCCTTCTTTTTCAAGGATTTGTTGTTTAGCTTCACGGCTGATCATCTGTTGAAATTCACGTACAATTGTTGGGAAAGGATGCGGACCCGCTGCCGTACCAAGCATATAATGGGCTTTTTCATAACTTCCAGACCAATCACGCAATGCTTCGTTACAGGCATCTTTTAAGGTTGCAGATCCTGTTTCAACGGGAATTACTGTTGCGCCCATCAATCGCATTCTAAATACGTTAGGTGCTTGGCGTTTAACATCTTTTGCACCCATATAAATTCGGCATTTTAAGCCAAGTAGTGCGCAGGCTAAAGCCGAAGCAACACCATGTTGCCCTGCACCTGTTTCGGCTATAATTTCAGTTTTGCCCATCCTTTTAGCAAGCAATGCTTGTCCTAAAACTTGGTTAGTTTTGTGCGCACCACCATGCACTAAATCTTCTCTTTTTAAGTAAAGCTTGGTTTTGGTGCCTGCCGTTAGATTTTTACATAAAGTTAATGCTGTTGGTCTACCTGCATAGTTAACTAATAAATCGTTAAACTCTTTCTTAAAGTTTGGATCGTTGATTGCAGAGATAAAAGCATCTTCAAGTTGTTCAAGCACTGGCATTAATATTTGGGGAACATATTGCCCACCAAATTCGCCAAAGTAAGGGTTTAACTTAGACATAACTATTCCTTTTTTTAGATAAAAATTTAATTTGTTCAAATACAGCTTGGATTTTTTGTTTATCTTTTATTCCGGGTAAAACTTCAACGCCTGAGTTAAGATCAACACCAATGACACCCGTTGCTATAGCTGATTTTATATTTTGTGGGTTAATGCCACCAGCTAAGATGACATTATTTAAATTATGATCAGTAAGTATAGACCAATCAAAATGTTTGCCCGTACCACCAGCTCCATTATCAAATACGTAACGAGAAACTAATGAATTACTATATTTGGGCATAACATCACCAATACTCAATGCTTTCCATATTTGGCAATCTTTTGGTAACTGGTAACGTAATTTTTGTATATAATTGTCATCTTCATCGCCATGCAGTTGAACTGCATATAGAGATAGTTGTTTTGCTATTTGGCACACAATTTCGATCTCTTCATTTTGAAAGACCCCTACCCAATTAAGTGGTGCTCCTGCAATCACTGTTCGAGCTTTAACTGGTTGTATATAACGAGCAGAATTTGGAGCAAAAATCAAACCGCCATAGACCGCACCCGCTTGATAAGCACTTACAGCATCTTCGACACGGGTTAAACCACAGACTTTATTTTCACCCAACATCACTTTACGAATTGCCAGTTCTAAATTAGGTTCAGACATCAATGCACTGCCGATTAAAAAGCCATTAGCGTAAGTACTGAGCTCTTTAACCTGATTGTGAGTATAAATGCCCGATTCACTAATAATTATGCGATTATCAGGAATGGATTTAGATAACACTTTTACCCGATTTAGATCAACCGTCAGATCCCTTAAATTACGATTATTAATGCCGATTACTTTAGCACCAAGTTGAATAGCTCGCTCGACTTCATCTTCAGTGCTAGCTTCAGTTAATATCCCCATGTTAAGTTGATGAGCAATATGGCTTAAGTGCCGATATTCATCATCAGTCAATACAGATAGCATTAATAGTATCGCATCGGCTTGATAATAACGAGCTAAATAGATTTGGTATTCGTCGATAATAAAGTCTTTACAAAGCACTGGTTGTGTGACTTGATTACGAACTAACGGCAAAAATTCAAAACTACCTTGGAAATATTTTTCATCAGTCAGCACCGATATTGCCGAAGCATAATTTTTGTACACTCTAGCGATATGAGCTGGATCAAAACCATTTCGAATCAATCCCTTTGATGGTGATGCTTTTTTACACTCTAAAATAAACACATTTTTGCGTTGATTTAGTGCCTGATAAAAATCACGATCACTTGGCATTACCATTGATTTAAATGTATCAAGTGGTCTTATGGCTTGTTGTTCAACGAGCCATATCTGTTTATCTTTAATGATCTTTTTTAATACTGTTGCCATTTCAACATCTTTTGCTAAGGCTGCAATTGTCATGTTATTCTCCATTTGTTATCTTGCGGCTAATTGTTGTAATAGCAAATAAGCTTTACCACTATGCATCATTTCGATTGCTCGCTGAGCATTTTGTTTTAAATCTGAATCGCCAAACAAGCTCATTAACATCGCGACATTAGCGGCAATTGCTGATTCATGTGCGGGTTTACCATGACCTTGTAAAATAGCAATTAACATATCACGATTCTGTTCAGGTGTCCCACCTTCAATATCTTTTAAGGTAAATGTCGGCAACCCAAAATCATCTGGAGTCAGCGTAAAATAGTCAATTTGACCCTCCTTAACTTCGGCTACTTGAGTTTCACCATGAATAGCAACTTCGTCCATACCCGCACCATGCACCACATAAGCATGTTTGTAGTTAAGCATTTTTAATGTTTCAGCAATCGGTTTAATCAAATCTGGATGATATACGCCTAATAAAATCCGTTTTGGACGAGATGGGTTAATCAACGGCCCTAACACATTAAAAATAGTTCGTGTTTTTAACTGCTGACGAACTGACGCTGCATGGCGAAAACCTGAATGATATTGCTGAGCAAACAAGAAGCATACGCCAAGATCGTCTAATGCCTGCCGAGATGCTTGTGCAGACATATTCAATTTAATACCCAAAGCGGAAAGCACATCTGAGGATCCCGATTTGCTTGATACACCACGATTACCATGCTTAGCCACTTTATAACCTAATGCAGCTGCCACAAAGGCACTTGCCGTTGAGATATTAATACTATTAGAGCCATCGCCACCAGTGCCAACAATGTCGGTAAAATCATAATCTGGCACGTCAAAAGCATCTGCATTTTCAAGCAAAGCCTGCGTTGCACCGGCAATTTCATCAGGTGTTTCACCGCGCACTTTCATACTAATAATTGCAGTAGCTAATACTGTTGGTTCTATCTTACCTTGAATAACTAAATTGAATAATATTTTACTTTCTTCTTGTGTGAGCAATTGCCCTAAATATAATTTATTTAGCACAGGTTGAATGTTGTACTCTTGCTTATCAACTATAGCTTCTTGTTTTGACTTTCCTTTTTTCTCTGATGAATTAAGCGCCCAATCAATAGTTTGTTCTAGTAATTTTCCCCCTTGAATAGTTAAAATCGATTCAGGGTGAAACTGAAAACCACAAACCCGATCTTCATCATTACGTACCGCCATGACAATATTATTGAAAATCGCATTAATAGTCAGATTTTTTGGGATATTTTCTCCTTTTAAAGAGTGATAACGCGCAACAGGTAGTGGGTTTGGTAATCCTGTAAACATTGCTTGCTCATCATGCTCAATTAAAGATGCCTTACCATGCAAAATATCGCCAGCTGGCACAATCGATCCCCCATAGGATTCCACAATAGCTTGATGACCAAGGCAGATACCAATAATGGGCAATTTACCTTTTAAACGTTTTAACAGTTCTGGCATGCATCCAGCATCACTTGGTGCTCCTGGACCTGGTGATAACATTAAAATAGGGTTTTGCATTTGTGATAATTTTTCAATAATTACATTTGCAGGAATAGTATTTCGATAAATCGTCACACAATGCTTACTATTGCGTAATTGATCGACCAAGTTATAAGTAAAAGAATCAATATTATCAATAAATAAGATATTAGCCATTAGAATACACCTTCTACATTATGTGCTGCCATGATAGCTCGAATAACTGCACGTGCTTTATTACGTGATTCATCAGATTCTGATTGTGGTTCAGAATCTAGCACCACACCACTACCAGCTTGTACTGTCGCTATGCCATCTTCGACATAGGCACTACGAATCACAATACAGGTATCAAGATCGCCATTTGCGGTAAAATAACCAACAGCACCACCATAGCTACCACGTTTAACTTTTTCTGATTCAGCAATTAATTGCATCGCACGAACTTTAGGGGCTCCTGTTAATGTTCCCATATTCATAGTGGCTTGATAAGCATGAAGCGCATCTAAATCACTTCGTAACTGACCAACCACACGCGAAACTAAATGCATCACAAAAGAGTAACGATCCACTTTTAGCAAATCTTTGGTATAACGGGTTCCGGGTTTACAAATACGTGCTAAATCGTTGCGCGCTAAATCAACTAACATTAAATGTTCGGCTAGTTCTTTTTTATCGGTGCGCATTTCAAGTTCTAACCTACTATCTAAATCAAAATCAATTTCACCATTTGTGGTTAATCCACGTGGACGAGTACCGGCAATTGGATAGATTTCAACTTGATTGGTTGCTTTAGTATATTTAAGTGCACTTTCAGGTGATGCGCCAAATAAGACAAAATCTTGATCTTGCATATAAAACATGTAAGGGCTTGGGTTATGGATTTTTAATACCTGATAAGCAGATAACGGCTCAGGGCAAGGTAGTGAAAAACGCCGTGATGGTACAGCTTGAAAGATCTCCCCCTGCTGAATAGCATCTTGCATCTTTTTCACCATCGTGTTGAAATCATCATCACTTTTATTACAAGTCACATTAATATTAGCAAACGATTTTGTATAAATGGGCTTCATTGGTTGATTTAACGTTGCTTGTAGGTCAGCTAATCTTAATGTCAACCGTTCAATTTCTAGTGCATCAGACGTAAAGGCTGTTGATTTTAAAATTGACACATGATCTTGATGATTTATTTCTAATAGTGTTTCAGCTAAATAAAAACAGAAATCTTGGCAACGTTGCTCACTCGGCAAAATGGGAAGCTGTTCAAAACTAGCGACAAGATCATAACAAAATAGGCCGCCAACAAAAATTGCATCTTGCCCATATTGTTCGGTATTATCTACAATAGTTAATAAGGTTCTTAATACATCAAAGACGGATAATGACTTTAATCTTGAATCTTCATCTTGCATATTGTTGATAGTAGGAAATACCAATTTAAGCGTTTGTTCATTCAGTTGGATATTATCTAACTTATCTAAAAAGTTCTTTTGTAATAAAGGTAATAGTTTTTCGCCATTTGTAGTCAAAGCCTTAACAGTTACTTCATTGTTAATTGCCGAAATACGTAAGGCACTATCAACAATCATGACACTTTTAATTCCTTGCTTATTATCTATTTCAGCAGATTCAAGCAACAATGTTGCAGGTCTACTATCACATAATTGATAAAACACTTGGGTTGGATTTTGATAATAATCAATCGTTTTGGTGATCTGAGTTAGTGCGTGCTTGTTCATTGTTGTCTCTCTATTTATGTTTAATTTTAATTCATATCGATTTTTTCTTTGCTTAAAACGAAAAAAACCGCCTAGTGCGGGTTTTGTAAATTAAGACAATACTTCACTACATTACCCACAAAAAGTAATGCACCACCAACCA
>NZ_LZGZ01000207.1:0-2795 GCF_001690515.1 Gilliamella sp. Fer4-1
CTTAATTTCATTTTGTTCCAAATTTGATTTCATATAGGTTGCGAATGATGAACCTAAAGCATAAGCTTCTTTTTGTGCATCAGTTGAAAGAGTGACTTTGCTTTCCGTTGTTTCAGTATTCGATTCAGATGTTTTTTTATCATCACATCCCGATAATGCTAAAACAATGGCGCCACTTACTAAGGTCATTTTAATCAATGATTTCATTATACTTCTCCAAGTTATAAACTTTTTAGTTGATTATTTTAATTATTATATATGATTTGGTATAGGATAATATAGTGCTTGTGGATCATTTATTTTATAAATCTGTATTAATATGTTGATAACAAATTAGGGCAGACAATATTTCGCAATTTAAATCATCCTTGAGTGAAAGCGGTATCCTCAGTTATAATGTATAGAATTTAGAGTAAATAATGTATAAGGATAGCTATTTTGACTACCGAACTTAATGCCCTTGATATTGAAGAGATCATCAGTTTATTACCCCATCGTTACCCATTTTTAATGGTTGATCGCGTGATTAGTTATGAAAAAGGTAAAACATTAAAAGCGATAAAAAATGTGACGGTGAATGAGCCATTCTTTCAAGGACACTTCCCAAACAAACCGATTTTCCCTGGCGTATTAATTTTAGAAGCCATGGCACAAGCAACGGGTATTTTGGCATTTAAAAGCATTGAAGAGCTGTCCCCTGGGCAACTTTATTATTTCGCTTCAATTGACAAAGCACGTTTTAAACGTCCTGTTGTACCTGGTGATCAGCTTGTACTTGATGTTGAGTATATTAAAGAGCGTCGTGGTATTGCGCTATTCCATGGTGTTGCAACTGTTGATGGTAAGTTAGTTTGCGAAGCCGAAATGATGTGTGCTCGTAAATAACATTTGGTATTTTACATATTCCAAATTGTTTTAAGGAAATACTATGGCAACAGAAATACACCCAAGTTCAGTCATTGAAAAAGGTGCTAAAATCGGCGATAACGTCAAAATTGGTCCTTTTTGTTTTATTGGTGAAAATGTTGAAATTGGTGACGGAACCTTTTTAAAATCGCACGTTGTCATCAATGGTCACACCAAAATTGGTAAAGATAACCAAATTTATCAATTTGTCTCAATTGGTGAAGTAAACCAAGATTTAAAATATCGTGGAGAGCCAACGCGTACCGAAATTGGCGATCGCAATATGATTCGCGAAAGCGTCACTATTCACCGTGGTACGGTTCAAGGTGGCGAGTTAACTCGTGTTGGTAGTGATAATTTATTGATGATTAATGCTCACGTTGCACACGATTGTTATATTGGTGATCACTGTATTTTAGCAAATAACGCTACTTTAGGTGGGCATGTTCAATTAGGTGATCATGTGATTATTGGCGGTATGACCGCAGTACACCAATTTTGTGTTATTGGATCGCATGTGATGGTTGGTGGTTGTTCAGGCGTTGCGCAAGACGTTCCACCTTATGTTATTGCTCAAGGTAATCATGCAACACCTCATGGCGTAAATTACGAAGGGCTAAAACGTAGAGGGTTTAGCAAAGAAGCTTTACAAGCGATTCGCAACTGCTATAAAACCCTTTATCGAAATGGCCTAACGTTAGAAGAAGCCAAAGTTCAAATTGAAGCTGTTGCAAAACAACAGCCTGAAGCCCAACTTTTTATTGACTTCTTTACCCGTTCAACGCGAGGCATCATCCGTTAATGGTCAATAAACCGTTAACTATTGCTCTAGTTGCTGGAGAAACCTCTGGTGATATTCTTGGCGCAGGATTGATTCGTGCGCTGAGAAAACATCACCCCAATATTGAATTTGTTGGTATTGCTGGCCCTCAAATGCAAGCCGAAGGTTGCCAAGCTTGGTATGAAATGGATGAATTGTCAGTTATGGGAATTGTTGAAGTATTGGGGCGTTTACGTCGTATTTTATCAATCCGTCGAGATATCACTCAACGCTTAATTCAGCTTAAACCTGATATATTTATTGGTATTGACGCGCCTGATTTTAACCTTTCTTTAGAAGGTAAATTAAAGCAAGCAGGTATAAAAACCATTCATTACGTTAGCCCTTCGGTTTGGGCTTGGAAACAAAAACGTGTTTTCAAAATTAAACGCAATACCAATCTTATTTTAGCTTTTTTGCCATTTGAAAAAGCGTTTTATGATAAATTTGATGTACCTTGCCGTTTTATCGGTCACAAAATGGCGGATGACATTGCACTTAACCCAAATCAACACGCTATGCGCCAACAATTAGGTATTCCGCTTAATAGTCGTTGTATAGCTTTATTACCTGGTAGTCGTCATGCTGAAGTTGCATTATTATCAGCACCTTTTTTAAAAGCGGCAATACTCTTGCGTAAGCGCTATCCTGCTCTACATATTGTTGTGCCACTAGTCAATGCGAAAAGACGACAAGAGTTTGAACAAATTAAAGCCGAAATAGCACCAACACTTGATGTACAATTATTAGATGGTCATGCCCGTGAAGCAATGATTGCCAGTAATGCTGCAATTTTAGCATCAGGCACAGTAGCACTAGAATGTATGTTAGCTAAATGTCCGATGGTAGTTGGCTATAAGATGAAGCCTTTCACATTTTGGCTCGCTAAAAAATTAATTAAAACACCTTATGTTTCTTTACCTAATATTTTAGCGGGTAAAGCGATTGTGCCAGAGCTATTACAGCAAGATTGCACACCTAAAAATATTACTAATCATATTATTTCTTTTTTAGAAAGCGACAATAGTATATTGAAGGAAACCTTTTTATCTTTACATAATCAAATTCG
>NZ_LZGZ01000208.1:0-5100 GCF_001690515.1 Gilliamella sp. Fer4-1
TGCCATAGGTGACAGTTAATTATGTCACCTATTTCTATAGTATATTAATTATTACATATTTCTAGTTTCTAACCAGCATTGTTCATTTTTCTGATGCTTGGTTACATTGCTTCATCAGTCGTGAAAGTTTTACATTTTTTATAGTGTAGCATACTACGATCCCCTCGGCCGTACCACCCAAACCCAGTGGCTGCCCCACTGGGCTTTACCCACCATCAGCGTCGACCCCAATGGCAGCACATGGCGTTACTACTACGACCAGCGCGGCAACCTGCGCAGCGTTATCGACCCCCTAAAGCAGCGTACCAACTACCAGTACGACAACCTCGACCGATTGGTAAGCAAAAAACACAGCAAACACGGCCAGACCGATTACCGCTATGATCGCACCGGCAGAATCGAAGGCTGCCGCAACCAGAGATACTGGGAAACCCTGCAATACGATGCCGCTGCCAACCTGCTGGACAGCAAATACAGAGAAGACTACAGCAACCACAACCTGATTCGCTGTAACCAGCTCCTGCATTTTAGAGGGCACCACTACCGCTATGACGAGCACGGCAGAACCCAGACCAAACAGACCATCGGCGCAACCCAGCACTACTACTACGACGCCGACCACCGTCTAAGCGAAGTACGCATTGAACAGCTCAACAAAACCGAACGATACCGCTATCTCTATGACGCCCTTGGCAGACGCATCGAAAAACAAAAGTTAGACCACGAAGGCAAACCTTACAACCGTACCCGCTTCCTGTGGGACGGCTTAAGAATGATTCAGGAAACCGGCCCGAATCACCCCACCAGCCTGTATATCTATACCGACCAGAACAGCTACGAACCACTGGCGCGGATAGACACAGACGGCAACCAAGAACAACATATCCGCTACTTCCACACTGACCTGAACGGTTGTCCGGAAGAGCTGACCGACGAAAACGGTAAAATACTGTGGGAATGTAGCTTTCAGTTATGGGGAAAGCGGATTCATGAAATCGAACACGAATCAGTAGAGCAAAACCTCAGATATCAGGGACAATATTTAGACAGAGAAACCGGCCTACATTACAATACTTTCAGGTACTATGATCCGGATATAGGTAGATTTACTCAGCCAGACCCGATTGGGTTGCTGGGTGGATTTAATCTGTATCAGTATGCGCCTAATGGGTTGACTTGGGTCGATCCACTTGGGTTGAGCTGTAGTTTTAATAGTAAGTCGAATCGTTGGCGTAATAATGAAACAGGACGTTTTACCAAACGCCCAACTGATCCATCAGAATTAGTTAGAAATGGGAGGGTGAATAAAGCAGACATAGATGCATGGGCCACACAAGGAGGAATACCAAATACTTGGCATGCTGATCCTAATCGTTTCCCCAAAGGTGGATTTAAGTATGAAGGTGAAGGATATAAAGTACATGGACATGGCATGAATCCTGTTGCACAATCAAAATGGCCAACGTCAAATTCAGCAAATGGCCCAACGGCTAGGATTACAAATACTACAAATAAGCAAAGTTATAGAACAGATGGAACATGGGGAAAATTTGACAGTGATAGAAATGCAGCTCATATTCCATTAGATGGATCAGGATATTAATTTATGAACGAGAATATACTATACAATTTTTTGAAAAATAGACCATCCCTTTTAGATTATAATGATGAACTAAAGCTAATAGGTATTATGACTAAACTACCTATGAGTTGGCTCATTAAAAATAAAGATGAATTTATTTGTGCTTTAGACCAATTACATGACTCACATACGGATGGTGGATTTTTATTACAAGAGGAATGTGACGATATTATATTTGATAATTTTTGTGAATGGCTAAGAGAAGTAAATAATAAAACCGGCATACCGACATTAGTGTATATTGATGATTTTTCAAGTGTTGGACTTAATAAATTTAGAGAAAGTATTAGAAAAGATGAAAATACAGATAAGTAAGATCTAAACAATATTAGATCTAAATCTTTATACGTCTTGAATTGGTATTTAGGGGTGTTATTATCATAATTTATTAAGAAAAATGTTTAGTCAATAAATATTTAACAAAATAAAAGGCTATTCATTAATACTAGAAAGTACCGGAAGAACTAACCGATGCAAACGGCGAATTACTGTGGGAATGTAGCTTTCAGTTATGGGGAAAGCGGATTCATGAAATCGAACACGAACCAGTAGAACAAAACCTCAGATATCAGGGACAATATTTAGACAGAGAAACCGGCTTACATTACAATACTTTCAGGTATTATGATCCGGATATAGGTCGCTTTAGCCAGCCAGATCCGATTGGTTTAGCCGGTAGGCTTAATCTGTATCAGTATGCGTCTAATGGGTTGACTTGGATTGATCCTTTAGGATGGAGTTGTAATGCTATTAGCAATCTGGGAAATCTAGCTAAGGCATATAGAAAAGCTCTTGGAAGAAATTCTGGTTAAATAGGCAAAGGCAGAAATATAGCCACATCAAATTACAATATCGATGTTAATGGAAGATCCCTTAATGGCATGGCCGATGCAATTAGTGGTCAGAGATCTATATCAGGTTTTGTTAATATACCAGATTCAAATAATAGATTGTTTACAACAGTTAACCATCAACGTGCTTTTGATTCAGAAGTAAAAGCTCTTGAACGTATTGGTAGCAAGATAAACCCCAATGCTAAAGGAACCATTGATCTTTTCTCATAACTTCCAACATGTAAATCATGCCTAGGAGGCATTAAACAGTTTGAAACTAGGTTCCCAAGCGTAAAAACAAATAGGCTTACAGGTGATTAAATGAATAAAAACAAATACATTCATATGATTGATAGTTTTATTTCTTTTTTAGAAAAAAAAGGGATTTCTGTTTTAGGCTGTAATGTAGAGCAGATAGCGCAACTGGAAAAAAAATATGGAAAGCTTCCTCAGTTTTATAAATTATATCTTGAAAAATTAGGATGTTATGCTGGTGATTTTAAGGCTGATACATGGATACTTTATTCTGATCTTGATGATATTAATGAAGAAACTATAGAATTAATGCATCAAAATAAAATAATTCCACCTAAAAATATGTTTGCCTTTTTAATGCACCAAGGATATACCACTTTGTTCTTTACTAATAGAAATATAGATGATCCGAAAGTTTATTGTTATACAGAATGTGAAGATATAGATGATATAAATAAAACTTTTAGCTTATGTCTAGAATCTGATATTAATGAGTATGTTAAATATGCTTAATTCATTAATTTGTTGTCTTAAATAAAAATATATGAAATGCAATATCCGATATACTCTATAGACTTAGAGTAATTAATATGATCTTAGATTTTTTACCTTTATCAAATATTGATGGAAATAAACTATCGGTGGCATCGAATAATAAGAAAATCCAGTTACCAAATAATGTTTTTTCATATTTTAAAAGATGACAAGAGTGTACGCTGCAAACAATGACATCATCTAGGAATGCAACTATCTGCTCTGGGGGATGAAACAGATTCAAGAAATCGAACACATACCAATACAACACAACCTTAGATATCAGGGACAATATTTAAACAGAAAAACAGACTTACATTACAATACATTCAGCTATTATGATCCGGATATAGGCCACTTTACCCAACTAGACACGATAGGCGATATTAATCTTTATCAGTATGCGCCTAATGGATTGGCTTGGATTGATCCGTGGTGAGGGAGTTGTGGATCAATTAAAGATTCATATCAACAAGCAAGAAATAACGCCTTGAAGTGACAGGAAAAAAGAGGTTTTTAAAGCTGAAAAATTTAATATGGGAAGATTTGATTCTACAAAAGAAAAGCCCATTGGAATGACTTCTGCTGATGGAAAAACTGGATTTAGGATTGAGTATGATGAAAGAAGTGGTGCTAATATAAGCGTATTTAGTGGAAAAAAGAAAGGAGAACATTTTTTATTTGATGTTATAAAACCAATAGTAACTAAACTTCAAGACCTATTTAATCTTGCTTCTAAGCACCGGAGAGACTCATGACTCTTGATGATGAAATAAAAATGAAACTTTCGCTATTATCAGAACCACCAGAACTGGTTGATAATTGGGAAAATATTGCACATAAATTATCCAGCTCTTTTGACTGGAAAGGAACCAAAATTGATTGGTCAAAAACTCTTAAACACAAAAGCAATCAACTTTTTGGAAGTTATTCCAGTTGGTTATCCACAATAAGAAAATTTATTGTAGATAATGACATATTTACTAAAATTAGAGAAAGCGGGGATATTTACTATCTAAATGATTCCTCTTTAAATTTTGCAGTACATTTAAAATTTAATCAATTTGATAGTTTCCTTGCTCTTGCTATAGAAAATATTCCTCAACATCATTATTTTTTTGATTCTTCAAATAAATGGTGCCTTGTTATAAGTTCTGAAGGGTTTATTGATTTTGGATTATCACTAAAATAATCTGTTTAATTTTATTGTCTGAAAATATTTACGATAAAAAAGAGTTTTCTTTTTAAACAATAGCAATTAAAACTTACCGGTATTTACGGCACAGTTCTTTAAGGCAATACAGCCTCAGCTTCTGTTAAAATAGCTACGATTTAATGTTCAATCATTTTTTCATCATTAAATCCCCCTTTTACTTTTATCATAGAGAATTTTCTACTTTTTTGCTGTACTATTTTATGAGTTAGTTACAGTATAAAACGTATGCCTGCGGTTTGGGCAACTAAATCTGATTTGAAGTCAATTAACTTAAACAATATATTTTCAACAACAACTGGTGGGATAGAGATAAAAGTAAGATGCTAACAGTACATAATCAGGCTATTGAGACAATATATGGAGAAATATATGGAAGAGACGCTTTAATATTAAAAGACGTCATATTAAATATGTTTCCCCTAGAATTAAAGGTAATAGCTTCTTTGGAATTGTCGCTTTGCCAACCAAGTAAAGGGCTAGAAGGAGAGGCTTTAATTTATTTTAAATTTGAAAATATAAAGAGCTTAAATATTACAATGATTGATGAATCAAGTTATCAGCCAATGATGATATCATGCTTCGATAAAATATTCGATAAAGAGAAAGATGAGCATTATATT
>NZ_LZGZ01000209.1:0-8724 GCF_001690515.1 Gilliamella sp. Fer4-1
AAACATCTTTTTATCGGAGGGCTTGTTTTTCTGTACTTGAATTGCAAATAAGTTTCTGTTTTTTAGTGATTTTGTCTCTACTTGATATTAGGAATACCACAATCAATTTTATTTGTTATCAATAGTTAAATTGATTGAATATCAAACCGATTGGGCTATAATGCGATAATTATTAAACAATTTATATTGATAATGATTATTGGTTTTATTGGTGCAGGTAAAGTAGGATGTACACTAGCAAAGCATTTTACTTTATGTGGCATAAAGGTAGCGGGATTTTATAGTCGAACCTATGCTCACACACAAGAGGCGAGCGATTTTACCCAAAGCCAAGCATATTCAACTTTAGCTGATTTAGTTAATGACTGTAATTGCTTATTGCTCACAGTGCCCGATGACCAAGTAACTAATGTTTGGCAAGATCTTTGTCTGTTGCCTATTACTAATAAATGGATTGGTCACTGTAGTGGTTTGCTTACATCGCATATCTTTATCAATAATCAATCTGTTCATCCTTTGGCTTTTTCTTTACACCCCTTATATGCCATATATGATCGGTTTGATTGTTATCATGCCATGCCGAAAGTTTTTTTTACGTTAGAAGCTAATAACAACGTGATTTTTCAGCTACAAAAGCGTTTAAGCCTATTAAAAAATCCTATCGCGATCCTTTCAGCCAAGAAAAAGCATCTTTATCATGCTGCTTGTGTTATGTTAAGTAATCAAGTTATTGCTTTAGCACAAGTTGGGACTAGCTTGCTGGCTCAAAGTGGATTAGACAAAGAATTTACTGAACAGGCTTGGCACGCTTTATTTCTAGATAATGCTAATGCGGTTTGCCGTGTGGGGGTTATTGGAGCCTTAACTGGGCCTGTTGAGCGAGGAGATGTTGAAACAATTAAACAACATTTAAATGCTTTGCCAGCCGAATATAAGTCTATTTATCAACAATTATCCGCTATTTTACTTAAAATGAGTCGAACAAAGCATCCAAATAAGGATTATCGACAATTAGAATTGGAGTTGTTATCTTGAAAAATACTATTGTTACTTTACAAAAGCGTAAACAAAACCGTCAGAAAATTACCATGTTGACGGCGTATGATTATACGACAGCCAAATTGATGGACGAAAGTGGTGTGGATTGTTTATTAGTTGGTGATTCTTTAGGTATGGTTATGCTTGGCTACGATAGCACTGTATCGGTTACGATGGATGATATGATCCACCACTCAAAAGCGGTCGCAAGAGCAGCAAAATCCGCATTTGTTGTCACAGATTTACCTTTTATGTCTTATCACACCTCGGTTTACGATGCTGTTTTAAATGCGGGTCGCTTAATTAAAGAAGGTCAAGCGCAAGCAGTTAAACTTGAAGGAGGGCAAGCATTTTGTGAGCATATCAAAATGATTACGCAAGCTTCGATTCCTGTTGTTGCACATATAGGATTAATGCCTCAATCCGTGCTTGCTTTAGGGGGATATAAAGTTCAAGGCAAGGATTACCAAGAGGCTAAAAATATTGTTCTTGATGCCTTAGCGGTTGAACAAGCCGGCGCTGTAGCCATTTTATTAGAGTGTGTGCCTGCTGATTTAGCAAAAATTATCTCAGAATTAGTAAGCATACCTACCATTGGTATTGGCGCTGGCGTGAATTGTGATGGGCAAGTGCTTGTTTATCAAGATATGTTATCCATGTATGATGGCATATCATCAAAATTTGTAAAATCTTTTGGGTCAATTGGCGATCAAATGAAACAAGCTTTTAAACAGTATTGTCAAGAAGTCAATGAACAACAGTTCCCAGCGGCAATTCATGAGTTCGCCATTGATAACGACATTATAGAAAAACTTAAACTTGAATTTACTGTTAACAAAAAGGGTTAATACAAATGAATGTTGTAACGACAATAAAACAAGTGCGAGAACAAGTTAAAGTTTGGCGACAAGCAGGTTATAGTATTGGTCTTGTTCCAACAATGGGATTTTTGCACGAAGGTCATCAAAGTTTAATGGCTGCGGCTAAAAAAGATAACCAAAAAGTAATTGTGACCATATTTGTTAACCCTATACAATTTGGTCCGTCAGAAGATCTAGATAGTTACCCACGCGATTTAGAACGAGATAAAATAGCTTGTGAGCAAATGGGCGTTGATTTGATTTTTCACCCAACGGCAAGTGAAATGTATATGCCTAATTTTAGTAGCTATGTTGATGTGAATAACTTAACAGATGCGTTATGTGGAAAAAGGCGCCCAGGACATTTTAAAGGTGTATGTACGGTTGTTACCAAATTATTTAATATTACTCAACCCGATCGCGCCTATTTTGGGCAGAAAGATGCGCAACAGTTAGCTGTCATTAAACGGATGGTCAGTGATCTAAATTTCGATATTGATATTATCGGTTGCCCGATTGTGCGCGAAGCAGATGGTTTGGCTAAAAGCTCACGTAATAGCTATTTATCTGAAAATGAACGTAAGGCTGCTGTTTGTCTTTATCAAGCAATTGAATGCGCTAAAAAAATGATAAAGCAGGGCGAAAAGTCAGTAACAGTTATTAAGAAAGCAATGGATGATGTTATTTCCAACCAACCTTTGGCTAAAATTGACTATATTGAATTTGTCGATCTAGCATCATTAGCATCGATTAATATGCTTGCCAAAGATAGTTTATGTGCCTTGGCGGTCTATATTGGTAAAACACGATTGATTGATAATTTTATTTACCAACAGCAATAACTGTAGACAAAATTATGAGTGACAATTATGAAAATACCGCTTAATAGTCAGCGGTATTTTTTTGTAATTCATTCTCTGATAAAAATTCTTAAAAAGCAGATTAAATCCGTGAGTTTATTGTTATGCCAATTTATTGTTTGGCTATTTTACTGTAGAATAGCAACCATTTTATGCTTTAAATCAGGATTTGTGCATCTATTATGAAAAATACAACTTATAATCCACACGAAATTGAACAACCTATTTATAAACATTGGGAAGAAAGCGGTTATTTCAAACCCAATGGTGACAAGTCTCAACCAAGTTATTGTATTGCTATTCCACCGCCAAATGTAACGGGTAGTTTACATATGGGGCATGCGTTTCAACAAACTATTATGGATGCTTTAATTCGCTATCATCGTATGCAAGGCAATAACACTTTGTGGCAATCGGGTACTGATCATGCTGGTATTGCAACGCAAATGGTGGTTGAGCGGAAAATTGCCGCTGAAGAGAATAAAACGCGGCATGATTATGGGCGTGATGCATTTATCGAAAAAATTTGGCAATGGAAAGCAGAGTCTGGAGGAAGCATTACCAAGCAGATGCGACGTTTGGGCGATTCGGTTGATTGGGATCGTGAACGATTCACAATGGATGAAGGTTTGTCAAATGCAGTTAAAGAAGTCTTTGTCCAATTATACCAAGAAAATTTAATCTACCGCGGTAAACGTTTAGTCAATTGGGATCCCAAATTGCGTACAGCAATCTCAGATCTTGAAGTTGAAAATCGTGAGGTTAAAGGTTCAATGTGGCATCTACGTTATCCATTAGCTGATGGCGTAAAAACAGCTGAAGGTAAAGATTATTTAGTTGTTGCTACAACCCGTCCTGAAACTTTATTGGGGGACACCGGTGTTGCTGTTAATCCTGAAGATCCGCGTTATAAGGATCTGATTGGTAAATTTGTTGTATTACCATTTGTTAATCGTCGTATACCGATTATTGGAGATGAGCATGCCGATATGACTAAAGGTACTGGTTGCGTAAAAATCACGCCAGCTCATGACTTTAATGACTATGAAGTAGGGCGACGCCACAAATTACCAATGATAAATATCTTAACTTTTGATGGTCATATTGGTGAGCAAGCTCAAGTATTTGATACTAATGGCGAGCCAAGCGAAGCATATGAAACAACAATTCCAGCTCAGTTCCAAAACTTAGAGCGCTTTGCCGCACGTAAAGCGATTGTGGCAGAATGTGAATCACAGGGTATTTTAGACAAAATTGAGCCACATGATTTAACCGTTCCATATGGCGATCGTGGTGGTGTTGTTATTGAGCCTATGCTAACCGATCAATGGTATGTACGTGCTAAAGTGCTTGCAGAGCCTGCCATTGAAGCGGTAAAAAATGGCGATATTCAATTTGTGCCAAAACAGTATGAAAATATGTACTTTTCTTGGATGAATGACATTCAAGATTGGTGTATTTCTCGACAATTATGGTGGGGACACCGTATTCCCGCTTGGTATGATAAACAAGGAAATGTTTATGTCGGGCGAGATGAAACGGAAGTGCGTCGAGAAAATAACCTTGCTGATGATATTGAGCTTAACCAAGACGAAGATGTGCTTGATACTTGGTTCTCTTCAGCGCTTTGGACATTTTCAACATTAGGTTGGCCGAATAAGACTGATGATTTAGCCACGTTCCACCCAACTAATGTTTTAGTTACTGGCTTTGATATTATTTTCTTTTGGGTTGCGCGAATGATCATGATGACTATGCACTTTATTAAAGATAAAGATGGCAAGCCACAGGTTCCATTTAAAACGGTTTATGTAACTGGATTAATTCGTGATGAAGAAGGGCAAAAAATGTCAAAATCTAAAGGAAATGTTATCGATCCTTTAGATATGATTGATGGCATCTCACTACCAGAACTATTAGAAAAGCGTACTGGCAACATGATGCAACCTCAATTAGCGGAAAAAATCGCTAAACGCACTCAAAAACAATTTCCTAATGGTATAGAAGCTCACGGCACGGATGCACTACGTTTTACTTTAGCCGCATTAGCTTCAACAGGACGAGATATCAATTGGGATCTAAAACGCTTGGAAGGTTATCGCAACTTCTGTAACAAGCTTTGGAATGCTAGCCGTTATGTATTGATGAATACAGAAGGGCATGATTGTGGATTTAATGGTGGCGATTTTGACTACTCTCTAGCGGATAAATGGATTTTGGCTGAATTTAATCAAACAGTTAAGGCTTATCGTGAAGCTTTTGATACTTATCGTTTCGATTTAGCTGCTAACATTCTATATGAGTTCACGTGGAACCAATTCTGTGACTGGTATTTAGAGCTAACAAAATCTATTTTAGCCCATGGTGAATCTTCACAGCAACGCGCGGCTCGTCACACCTTAGTTACTGTTTTAGAGGCTTTGCTGCGTCTTGCTCATCCTATTATTCCATTTATTACTGAAGAAATTTGGCAAAATGTAAAAGGATTAATGAAAATCAAAGCTGATACTATCATGTTACAGCCAATGCCTGCTTGTGATAAACAGCATTTAAATAATGAAGCTGTTGCCGATATCAATTGGATTAAAGATGTTGTTATTGCGGTTCGTAACATTCGTGCTGAAATGAATATTGCACCAAGCAAACCTTTGCAATTATTAATTCGCAAAGCAACACCAACGGTGCACCGAATCATTAGCGATAATATTAGCTTTATTGAATCACTCGCTAGATTATCTGAAATAGTATTATTAGATGAAGGTGAAAGTGGACCATTATCGGTAACAAAATTAGTAGATGGTGCAGAATTATTAATGCCGATGGCGGGATTAATTAATAAAGAAGATGAACTTGCTCGTTTAGAGAAAGAAATTGTTCGCATTGAAGGTGAAATTACTCGCATTACTAATAAATTATCTAATGCAAGCTTTGTTGACAAGGCTCCCGCAGCAGTTGTTGCCAAAGAGAAAGAAAAACAACAAGGTTATATTGATGATAAAGCAAAACTGCAAGAGCAGTATGCTGCAATAAAAAATCTCTAATCTTTGTAATAAAAAACCTCTCAGATGAGAGGTTTTTTATGCGTTATTAAATTAAAATTTATAGCCCACACCAATCATTGCAACCCATGGATCAAGTTTATAATTAGCTGTAACTTTAGTATTGCCTAAATGAGTAGTTGCTTTAGTTTCAATATCAATATAACGGATCTGAGCATTAATAAGCCAATTATTATTAAAGGTATAATCTGTACCGACTTGTGCAGCCCATCCCCAAGAACTATCAAGATCTAAACCATGAAATCCTGCATTTTTAGCTTCTCTACTAAGTTTTTCATCAAAAAAGAACGTGTAATTTATGCCTAATCCAACATAGGGTTGTAACTCATATTGTGAATCAAGTGGATACCAAACAGCGCTTAATGTAGGTGGCAAATGTTTGATTTTACCAAGATGAGCGCCAGAAAGCCCTGTTGAATTTCCCCCTCCTAATTTAACTTGGTGGCTAAATGGGGTTGCAGCTAATAATTCAACACCAATATTATCTGTAACCATATATTGAAAGTTTAATCCAAGCTGAGTGTCGTTATCCGCTTTTGCTTTTAGATCAGTTTTTGCTCCGCCTACTTTGACATGATCACTTTTATCTTGAGGGTGAACATAAACAGGTCCACCTCGGATAATAATTTCATTTGCAGTATGTGCATAAGCAGTTGAACTTGCTAACCCCATTGAAATCACCATAGCTACCGATGATATTTTCATTCTTTGCCTCCTTATTTATAATTTATGACATAAAATCTTGTTGAAGCACTAAAAACAATAACAATCTAAATTATTTTCATAAAAGCTGTATTAAATTTTAATTGCTAAGGGTAGTAACTATTAACCAATGAGAAATTAAAGTTAAATAGAGTAATTATATTGTTTTAATCATCTTATCATATTAAATTTGATATTTTTGAGATTTATCTCAAATTGTTAATAAATAAAATTGATTAGTAATTTGCAATGTTGGTTAAATTTATATAGAATACCTATATAAATTCCTGTGGGTTGTTAGCTCAGTCGGTAGAGCAGTTGACTCTTAATCAATTGGTCGCGGGTTCGATCCCCTCACAACCCACCATTTATAATATAAAATCAATAAGTTATATAAAAATCCTGCCTTAGAAACTCCTATGAAAATAACAAGTGGCGGTAAAATGGCGGTGCAATTTTTTATAATCGTATATAATCTGTTTCCTACCATTTCAAAATAAAAATTATTGGCATGGATATGCTCTTTCGCTAGATTAGCTGTGTGCTAGTAAAATCTAGTGCCGAGATTGACCTATTGCTTTAGCTCAAAAGCGTATTGATGGTGAAATATTTCGGGCTGACAGAATAAAAAATTGCCCCACGCACAATGCGTTTTGAATTAATGTATTTTAAATCCGTGTTTAATAAGTTAATTCGGCTAGGGGAGTGGAAACACAACAACTCACTTTAACAAATGCGCTCATTTAAAACCGATGAGCAAGAAATGGCTAATCTAACAAAAAAGCAAATTGATGGCTCAGTCTTATCATGTGAGCAAAGTACGGCTAAAGACTTAACTGTTATCGTTAAAATCTGTTTAGCAACTGACGCACGTTGGAGCGAACCCGAAAACCTAAAAGCCCTCAAGTTAAAGACAGTAAGATCATCTATATCAATACCAAAGGTAATCGAACCATTCCAATAAGTGACAAGTTATTTAACGGAACCCCCACACCTTATTTACGTCTTGTTACTCAGCGTTCCATTCAGCAATCGACATAACCGGTATTGAATTACCAGATCGCCAGTTAACATATGTTTTACGGCATACTTTTGCCTGCCATTTTATGGTGAATGGTGGTAATATTTTAGTATTACAAAAAACCCCCAGCTACACCGACATCAAAATGACTATGGGATATGCGCATTTTGCACCTGAGCATTTTGAATATGTGGTAAAGGTGAATCCATTGGGTTCAATATGACAAAAAAATTTATCAATCAAACTATAAATCAACACTATATTTCCCAAGCAGAACAAAGATTAAATGCAATTAATCCGGATGCTAAACCTAGCAAACAAAGAATCTATTCATTTAACATTGTTAACCGAGAATCATTTAAAATTGAATTAGAAAATGATAATGGAAGATTAATTGAGAATAATTTGTCTATCTTTGATTTATATAGTTTTGACGTGGATGATGAATCTAAAAAATTACGTTATAACTTTGAATTATTATTTAATAAATATGAATCAAACATAATTATGCATACAAAAAGCTTACTTAAAAAAATAGATAATAGAAACAAAGATATTCTTAATGAATTGTTTAATATTTTTATACTTAAAACACTTAATTCACTTCGAAATCCTTTCTGTATAAAGAAAACAATTAATACTTTAAAACCAATTTTACAATATATACCAACTGACAAGAAATACCAAGGAATATATAGAAAGATAATAAATGGGGAAGCAAAACATCTGAATTATTTATATAACCTTTTAGATGTAAGTGAAGAACAATACAAGTTATGGCTAAAAGGTTTATTTATGCTTTTAATAGAATTTGAGCATAAAGGAGAAAAAATTAACATGTTGGAGTCTTTAGCCAGAAATATATATGAAAATAAAGACAATTACAAAACAATAACTATAAATTGTTATGATGACCATTCAGTATTGCTTTCAGATAGGGGCTTTAATAGCCTTGAAGATAATATAAACTCTATTACTGAATTTAATTTAAATTCTTCGTCTTTTGTCATTTATTCTTTCACAAATTTAAATAAATTTGCAGAAACACAAGGATGGACATCGGACTACCATAATAAAGTGATTGAAAGATGTAAAGAAGTTCAAGGTAATATAATCCATGTTTATTATGATAGAAATAACATTGAATTACTAAATCAATATAACAAAAGAACAATATACCAAGC
>NZ_LZGZ01000210.1:0-2091 GCF_001690515.1 Gilliamella sp. Fer4-1
TGAATTGTATGATCTAAAGATGAAGTTGGCTCATCTAAAATTAACAATTCTGGCTTTAAAATTAAAGCTCTAGCAATAGCTATTCGTTGGCGCTGCCCACCAGAAAACTCTGTTGGATAGCGATAACGCATATCGGGATCTAGACCCACTTCTTGCATAATATCAATAACGGCCTGCTCACGTTGTTTCTTACTTTGTTTTTTGTGCGTCATTAATCCTTCACTAATAATCTGTTCAATATTAAAACGAGGATTAAGTGACGAAAACGGATCTTGGAATACGACTTGGATACGACTTCGGAATGGCAATAATTTTTTGCCAGTTAGATTTTGTATCGGGTGGCTATCAAATACAATATTACCTTGTGATTTAATCAACCGCAAAATAGCTAGTGCCGTTGTGCTTTTACCGGAGCCCGATTCCCCCACAATACCGACCGTCTCGCCTTGATGTACAGCAAAACCAACATTATTGACAATTTTCTTTTTAGTTTTTTGAAAAAATCCCTTTCTAGCGATTACCTCAACATCCAAATGGTTAACATTAAGCAGTATTCCTGGCGTATTAGGCAATGGCGCGGGATCGCCACTCGGTGCTGAATTTAATAAGGTGCGAGTATATTCATGTTCAGGACGTAAAAAAATGCGTTGCCTATTGTTATACTCAACGATTTTTCCTTGCTGCATAACAGCAACTTTATCCGCTAGTTTTTTGACAATGCCAAGATTGTGTGAAATAAATAATAGACTCATATTTAATTCATTTTTTAGCTCTTTAAGCAGGCGAATAATTTGTGCTTGTACCGATACATCTAGGGCTGTAGTTGGCTCATCGGCAATTAACAATTTGGGATGAGTTAGAATGGCCATGGCAATCATAACTCGTTGCCGTTCTCCGCCCGACAGTTGATGAGGGTAAGAGGATAATTTGCTTTTTGGCTCTTTAATGCCCACTCGATCAAGATATTGCAAAATTTCATTACGTGCGACATTTCGGCGCATACCTCGATGTAATGACAGCACTTCATAAAGCTGTTTTTCAACCGTGTGTAGTGGATTAAGTGACACCATCGGTTCTTGGAAGATCATGCTAATTTGATTACCACGCACATTTTGCAGTGTTTTGTCTGTTGCATGTAATAACGATTTTTCTTCAAACAAAATATCCCCTGTGGGATAAGTCACTTGATCTTTACACAGTAAACGTAAAATAGACAACGCTGTTACACTTTTACCCGAACCAGATTCACCAACTAAGGCTAACGTTTCTTGTTCATGGATATCAAAACTAACATTGCTTACTACTTGGGATACAGCTTGAATGTTACGTTTAAAAGCGATACTTAAATCCTGAACGGATAATAAAGGAGAACTCATCGATACACTCCTTTGTTTGGATCAAATGCATCCCTGACTGCCTCACCAATAAAAATAAGCAGCGAAAGCAAAGTTGCAATGATTAAAAATGAACTAATACCAAGCCAAGGTGCTTGCAAATTATTTTTACCTTGTAGCAATAAACGACCAAGAGACGGTGAATCAATAGGCAAACCAAAACCCAAAAAATCTAGCGACGTTAAGGTGGTAATTGATCCACAAAGAATAAATGGTAAAAAGGTTAATGTTGCCACCATCGCATTAGGTAATATGTGGCGGAACATAATTTTAATGTCACTAACCCCCATAGCTTTAGCTGCACGAATATAATCAAAATTGCGGGTACGTAAAAATTCAGTACGTACAATTCCCGCTAATCCCATCCAACCAAATAAAACGGTAATACCAAGCAACCACCAAAAATTAAGCGGTAAAATACTAGCTAATAGAATAATCACAAATAATCCAGGTAAACCACACCAAATTTCAATAAATCGCTGACCTATCAGATCAACGATACCACCATAATAACCTTGAATCGCACCAATAATAACCCCAATGACAGAAGTAAATACTGTCAAAAAAATGGCAAAAAACATTGAGAGACGAAAACCATACAAGATATTGGCAAACACATCAAAACCCGCATCAGTAGTGCCTAACCAATGTGATGATGAGGGCGGCGTTGGAAAGGTATTTGCCGTATCATAAATTA
>NZ_LZGZ01000211.1:0-4044 GCF_001690515.1 Gilliamella sp. Fer4-1
TTACATAGGGTAGTGATAATCATGTATTGAATGTAACACCTGTTAGTAATATTAAAGTCTGTTCATCAACACAACTAAATAATTGCTTATTTAGTTGTGTAAAGCAATTTCAGGTAATGACTATGTTTCAGTAAAAAATTAATACGTATTCAATTAATCAGTATAAGGCTAGCTGCTCGAAATAGAATCTAAAACTAGGTTTTTATCAATTCCATCGATTACTTCAGCATGGCCAATCTTAGTTGGTATAACTAGCCTTAACTGTCCCGAGATCACTTTTTTATCGCGCATCATATGTGGAAAGTAGGACTCAATAGACATTTGTGATGGTCTTACGACAGGAAGTTTTGCTCTTATTAAAAGGTTTTTAATGCGAGCTATTTCAGCATCTGTTAATTTACCTAATCTTTTGGCTGTTTGCGCTGCCATTAACATGCCAACACTGACTGCTTCACCATGTAGCCAGTTTCCATACCCTAGTTCTGCTTCAATAGCGTGACCATATGTGTGACCAAGGTTTAACAGTGCGCGCATACCTTGTTCTGTCTCGTCGGCAGCGACCACTTGCGCTTTAAGTTCGCAACAACGATAAATACAGTAACTTGTAGCATCAACATCTAAGTTTAGCACATCGTTGATATGGGTTTCTAACCAAGAAAAAAATTGAGCATCTAAAATAATACCGTATTTAATCACCTCAGCCAGCCCTGAGGAAAGCTCTCGTTGAGGCAATGTTTTTAAACAATTAATATCAATGACAACCGATTGTGGTTGATAAAATGCGCCTATCATATTTTTACCCAGTGGGTGGTTAATGGCTGTTTTGCCCCCAACCGATGAATCAACCTGTGATAGCAAGGTGGTTGGTACTTGGATAAACTTAATGCCTCGTTGGTAAGCAGAGGCTGCAAAGCCAGTAACATCACCAATGACACCTCCGCCTAGTGCAATAACAATACTGCTACGAGTGTGATTATTGGCTAGCAACGCTGTTAAAATGGTATTCCAAGTTTCCATGGTTTTATATTTTTCACCATCAGGCACAATTACTGAACTGGTCTTTACACCATGCTTTTCAAGCATGTTAATTAATGTTTGTAAATAAAGTGGGGCGATTGTTTCGTTGGTCGCAATAAGTACGCGTTGACCAGTCTGAAGTTTAAAATGCTCAAATTCATTAAGTAGATTTTCACCAATAGTAATAGGGTAGCTGCGTTTAGTTAATGCTACATTTAGAATTTTTTGCATAATAATATCCAGAAAAATGAAAGCCAATTTATTGTTGCATGTTAGCGATAAAAATGTGGCAGCGCAACTTAGAATCATTTAAACTTATCAACAATTTTGATTTGTGGTATTTAATTTTGTATGTCTTTATCTATTGTTTTAGCGCAAAAAAATTGGCGTGTGGGTGATATAGAGGGAAACACCCAACAGATTATTGAATTAATAAATAGCCATTCATCTGATGATTTGATCATCTTTTCAGAACTTGCTCTCTGTGGCTATCCACCCGAAGATTTAATGTTTCGTTCTGATTTTAAAGATCGCTGCCGAAAAGCATTATCACTAATTCAACAAGCGAGCACACAGTGTGCGGTTGTTGTTGGCCATCCTCATTGGCAAGATCAACATGTTTATAACGCCCTTTCGTTTTTTTACGAGGGAAAATTGTTAGTCCGTTATCACAAACAACGACTACCTAATTATGATGTGTTTGATGAAAAGCGTTACTTTACCGCTGATAATAAAACGTGTGTCGTTGATTTTAAAGGACAAAAAATTGGGTTATTAATCTGTGAAGATCTTTGGCAAAATGAGCCTGTTGATTATATTCAACAGGCTCAAGCTGACTTTGTGGTTGCAATTAATGCTTCTCCTTATGATTTTGAAAAACAAAAACACCGACATGATTTAGTTAAAACGCATGCAAAACGAACAAGATTGCCAATTATTTATGTCAACCAAGTAGGAGGGCAAGATGAGTTGGTTTTTGACGGTGGATCTTTTGTTTGTAATGAACTTGGTCAAATTGTTTGTCAACTCAAATCGTTTGAAGAACAAGTTGTTCCTTTTACATTTGGTGTCAGTGCTGAAACTATAATTTATGAAAATCAAAATAATCAATTAGCATCAGTTTATGATGCATTGGTACTTGCCACTCGTGATTATATTACAAAAAATGGCTTTCAAGGCGCCGTATTAGGGCTGTCAGGCGGTATCGATTCTGCTTTAACGCTTGCTATTGCGGTTGACGCTTTAGGTAAAGATAAGGTTCAAGCTGTGATGATGCCATTTCATTATACTGCCGATATAAGTATTGCCGATGCCAAAGAAGAAGCTGAAATATTAGGCGTTGAGTTTGATATTGTTTCAATTGAACCGATGTTTGATGCATTTATGTCATCGTTAAGCCCAATGTTTTTAGGCTCACCACAAGATACCACGGAAGAAAACCTGCAAGCACGTTGTCGCGGAGTTATCTTAATGGCGCTATCCAATAAACGGCGCAGGTTAGTGCTTACAACTGGCAATAAAAGCGAAATGTCGGTAGGCTATGCAACACTTTATGGCGATATGGCTGGCGGTTTTGATGTGCTTAAAGATGTGCCGAAAACGATGGTGTTTGCATTATCAAAATATCGCAACACCCGCTCTTATGTTATTCCAGAAAGAGTAATTACTCGCCCTCCATCAGCAGAATTAGCGCCTGATCAGAAAGACGAAGATAGTTTGCCTCCTTATGATATTTTAGATGGCATTTTGAAAGGGTATGTTGAGCACGATCTTTCCATTGAACAACTTATTGAGCAAGGTTATGATGAAACAACAATAAGGCGAGTGATTAAATTGGTTGATATTAATGAGTATAAACGTCGTCAATCAGCCATTGGCCCGAAAATTACAGCTCGTAATTTTGGTAAAGGGCGACGCTATCCAATCACTTGTGCTTTTGGGTTTAAAAATTGGTAATCTCGAATTAAGGGAAAATAGATATGAAAAAGATTGAAGCTATTATTAAACCATTCAAATTAGATGATATTCGTGAGGCTCTAGCAGATCAAGGCATTACCGGTATGACAGTTACTGAGGTTAAAGGTTTTGGTCGTCAAAAAGGGCATACCGAACTTTATCGTGGTGCGGAATATATGGTTGATTTTTTGCCAAAAGTAAAAATAGAACTTATTGTGCCAGATGATATTTTAGAGATGTGCATTGAAACTATTATGAAAACAGCGCAAACAGGCAAAATCGGAGATGGCAAAATTTTTATTTATAATGTTGAGCAAGTCATTCGGATTCGAACTGGTGAAATGGATGAATCAGCCATTTAGTTTTAATTATTGAATATCAGGTCGCTCTTGTTTAAGTAATTCAGAAGTTACAATACCTTGAATAGAACAAATAAGAAGCGTCATATTCGGTGCTTTTTCAAGCAATAATAACTTTTCGGTTGTATCTGGTGCTGGAATAGTTTTCACACCAACGACGGTGCCAGTGTTTTTATGCCAGACTTGGATGTCATCATTAATACTACGAATCATTGGGTTTCCAATATAGAGAACATCTTCTTCCATCTTTTTCCAATCTATAAAATTTAATGTCTCTTTGATTTGGCTAATCTCATTATTGATGATAAATCCCCAGAAATAATATTTTCCTATTTTTCCAAGATCCATAGCACTATCGTAATAGCCTGTGATTATTAAATTTTTATAAGTCATGGGTGTTTTGAAATAAACAAAGTTTTTAGCTATATCAGAGCGATTTTCGACGGGAATATAAGCTTGATTTTGCTTAAAAAGTGTAATGTCCGTATATTTTTCTAATTCATCTTTGCTAGCATAAATCTGTTGAAAAAAATCAGGAGTGCAGGGGGTGAATGAATCAATTAATGGTAATTTATCGGCAAGGGCGACAAAAGAGTGAAACATAAAAAATAAAGCAATGATGTTTTTTATCATGTTGATTCGATTTGACAAAAATTGAATACCATTCAGTTAACTGGCTTTGATTGTATAATTATTACAACAGAATAACAAT
>NZ_LZGZ01000212.1:0-7484 GCF_001690515.1 Gilliamella sp. Fer4-1
TTATAAGCCAAAATAACAGCTGTTGATGCCGTTGGCATTGCTAATAAAAAGACCAGTTCTTCAGCTTCCATACCGGTAATACCAAATAAATATACAGAAATAAGCGCCACCACAGGTGTAATAAAACTTTTTAATATCACATTGATCATTAATGGTTTAGATAATGTTAATTTAACACCATGAATACCAACACCAACTGCAATAAGCGAAATAAAGTTACAAGCATTAGACATAATATCAAAGGTATTAAACACAAAATGAGGTAACCATTTTGTGCCATCGGTAACGCTCACAATTAACCCTAAAATAACAGCTAAAAACATTGGCTTCATCAGTGAGTTTTTGACTGCACTAAATATCATATCACCAGTTACCTTACCACCAGACATTTTGGTATCGCATAACTCTAACAGAAATATTGTCATTGGAATCAATGATAACGCCACAACAAAATTAGCAATCGCAACTGAAATAGTAGAAGCCGCACCTAACATCAACGTTAAGAAAGGAACCCCCATTCCCCCCATGTTTGGAAAGCAGCACAACATAGTATTCATAGCCGTTGACTTTAAATCTTTATGTAATATGTACTTATTGGTTAAAAAACAAATTATCCATAAAAATGACATAGTACAGAAAAACGCAAACATCCAAATACCATTAAATATTTGCGAAGGTTTAGCATGCGAAGTATGCACAAAAAGTAACGCTGGGAAGACAAAGTTTGAGACAAGTCCTGATAATAATTTTTTAGCATCTTTTGTGAAGATCCCTTGTTGTACACATAACCAACCAAGAAAAATTAATAAAAAAACTGGAAGACACGAACTTACAACTTGCCCAACTGCAGACCAGATTAGATTCATTTTTTAAAACTCCTAAAATAATATTACTTAAAATACAAATTCGGTAATTGGCCGGTAACTTCAGATTAGATATTATATTTATAAACCGAAGCAAAATAACTGGGTAACAAAATCAAATATTTTTTATTACCTATAAAACGGCATTTTTTTCTTGAAACTGGATATTATTAATAGGTTATTTCACACCGTGTATAATTGCTTAAAAACACGATTAATATGACAACCTTTAATTATATTTAAATGTAAAATATATAAACTTACAGATCATTATACTTACTCTTCTCGAACTTGTGTAAACCCCCCTTTCGGCTAGCTGTCCTAAAAACCCATAAAACCATTACAAATAGGTCTTATATTGATGAATAATTTATATTAGTTCATTAAAAAACAAGGAATAAGCAAAAATAAAAAATGAGTGTTAAAGTATAGTAAAAATTAATATTGCGCTAAAAATTACCTAAATGCTGTTTTTTTATAATGCGTTATTCGTTATAAAAAAACACGCCTATCATAGTTAATAATTTGATTTACTTTATTTATATAGAATTGTTGCTGTAAAGCTTTATTGTTGATATTTATATAATGGCAATGAACAAAGAAACAATATACGGTAAAGTTTGTTTCGAAAAAATCAATTAATGACTAACATAATGTAAATCATTTATTCGCTATTGTAAAATGAGTAATGCTACTTTGCGCTAATTTGACGATATAAGCATCTTACTTACTTATCATTTTTAATGCCTCAGCAATAATTAGTGACACTCCTTATTTTAATACTGTTGTGCATAAGCTCCTATCAAGATTGCTTTTAGTGAATGTCACAATGGCTTCCACTAAATCTATATAGAAGAAAAAGTGAAAACAATAATTTTAAAGCTTAACTAATTTTGTCGATAAAGATTTTCTTATTTTTCAAATCAAAGTTAAATGCAACATAGTAACAGTTTTAGATATTAAATATTATAATTCACTTATGAACCCATATTCACAATCGAGTTACGAAAACGTTTTAACGCAATTAAAAAAAATACTGTACCAATTGCTAATAACCACGCATAAGACGTCCAAACAACACTTAACCCCGCTCCGCGATACAAAATAGCCTGCCCTAATTCAACAAAGTGTGTAGTTGGAGCAAATAGCATAATATTTTGTACAATTTCGGGCATACTTTCACGCGGGGTACTACCACCAGACAGCATTTGCAGTGGTAACAGAATTAAAATAAGTAACATCGCAAATTGCGCTGTTGATTTTGCAACTGTTGCCATGAAAATACCTAGTGACGTTGTCACAAATAAGTGTAGCGCTGTCCCGATTAAAAATAAGGTTACCGAGCCTGCAATTGGCACATTTAACCAGCTATGTACCACAAGTAATAAGGCTATCCACGTTGATATTAATACCACAAGTCCCATCGACCATACTTTTGATATCATAATTTCAAATGGAGTCACTGGCATGGCAAGGAGATGATCAATGGTTCCATGCTCGCGCTCTTTCATTAAGGCGGCACCTGTTAAAATAATGGATAAAGTGGTCACTATGTTAATAATTTCCATAACTGAACCAAACCAAGATCGTGTTAAATTAGGGTTAAAAACGGTGCGCACTTGTATATTAACGGGTAAATTAGTTGCTTGACTATAACGATTTACATATTCGGTTACTTCACCTGTGATAATTTGTGTGATGTAGCCATTACCAACAAAAGCTTGTCCCATTCGTGTTGCATCAATATTTAGCTGAATGTTTGGACTTTGGTTATTGAGCACATCGCGCTGAAAATTAGGGGGGATATTTAAAGCAAATGTAAAGTTATCGGTATCCATGCCATGATCGACTTCATTCATTGAATTTAATTTAATTTAACAGGATGATTAAACATTGGCGGATAAAACGCGGCAATTATTTGTCTCGATAAAGGCGAATCATCTTCGTCAACCACTGCTATAGAAGCATGATTTAGGGAATCAGAGGTTGCGGTTGCAGCAATATAAATATCAAAAGTAAAGCAATAGGCAATCAATAATAGCATGATCGGATCACGCAATAATCCCCATAATTCTTTAATCCCTAAACGATAAATATTAGTTAAACTTTGCATAATATCTATCCTTCTTGCTTTTTGAGAAGAAAAATACTTGTGCCAAGCACAATAGGTATTGTGAGTAATAAAACCAATATTGAATTATGTAACTCTATAAAACTAAGTGCTTTATTAAACACACCACGAGCAATAATTAGCATATGCGTTGTTGGGTAAACTTCACCTATATAGCGTCCACCCCCTTCTAATGAGGTGATAGGATTAAGTAATCCTGAAAATTGAATTGCCGGTAACATGGTTCCCACGCAAGTTAGGAAGATAACGGCAATTTGGCTACGGGTGACAGTTGAAGCCAATAAACCTAATCCTGTTGCAATAATACAATAAGCAAATGCTGCTAGGCACAAAGTAAACAGGCTTCCTTTTATGGGAACACCAAAAATAGTGACTGCCATAACGAGTAGTAATAAAAAACTGAACATTAAAATAATGATATAAGGTACTTGTTTTCCCAATAAAAATTCAGCTTTAGTTACTGGTGTCACATATAAATTGATAATCGATCCCATCTCTTTTTCACGCACAACAGATAAAGCCGCTAACATCGATGGGATCATTAATAATAAAATAGGTATTACCGCTGGTACCATTGCTGGTAAACTTTTAACATCTGGATTATAACGGTACCTTGCTTCTATATTTGCAAGGCTAGTTGAGACTTGCCCTGTTGTCTCTTTGACTTTTTCGCTTAACCACGCAAGATGCATACCTTGGACGTAGCCTTTAATGGTTTCAGCGCGCAAAGGCATTGCGCCATCAATCCAAATTGCAATATCAACGGGATCACCTCGTTGTATATCTCGTCCAAAATTCGGTGGGATTTCAATCGCTAGAGCAATATCATTACTGCGTAATCGTGCATCCATGTTGTTATAGTCAGTAATTGGTTCCCTTTCAATAAAATATCGTTTAGAGCCCGATAAATTAAGGGTATAGTTTTTACTGATTATACTTTGATCCCGATCAAGTACAGCAAAACGTAAGTCTTCAACATCCATGGTAATGCCATATCCCATAACCAACATTAAAATGGCTGAACCTAATAAAGCTAATAAAGCACGCAAAGGATCTCGAGATAATTCTAGTGTTTCACGCCATATACACCCTATCATACGTCTGGTGCTAAATCCTTGGAAAGATTGCTTTGCTGATATTTCAGTAGCATGATTAGTTGTTGTTTTCGGCGTTTCAACCAATTGTTCTTCACTATGACTATTATCAGCTCCAGCATCAACAAGATAACGAATAAAGGCTTCTTCTAATATGTTAGCCTTTTTTGCGCTAATTATATTATCTGGTGTATCACTCGCTAACACTTTACCCGCATGCATTAAAGAAATTCTATCGCATCTAGCTGCTTCGTTCATAAAGTGAGTTGTGATAAAAACGGTGACTTTATCTTTTCTAGAAAGCTCGATAATTAAACGCCAAAAATCATCACGGGCAATGGGATCAACGCCTGATGTAGGCTCATCAAGAATAAGGATCTGTGGATTATGTACAACAGCAACTGATAATGAGAGTCGTTGCTTTACCCCTAAAGGTAAGCTATCGGGTAGATTTTGTGACTCTTGTTCTAAGCCAAAACGTTTAAGCAGTTCTTCAACTCGAGCGGGGATTTTACTTTCCTCAAGACCAAACAAGCGCGCATGTAATACCAAATTTTGTTCAACGGTTAACTCATTATATAAAGAAAAAGCTTGAGACATGTAACCTAAATGCCGTCTAACGTTAATATCACTGGCATCAATTGGTTTGCCAAATAGCCAAGCCTCTCCTGATGAGATCGGCAATAATCCCGTTAGCATTTTCATGGTTGTCGATTTACCACAACCATTTGAGCCTAAAAAACCAAATATCTCACCTTGTTTAATTGAAAAATTAACATGATCAACGGCAATAAAGTTGCCAAATTGTTTAGTTAAATTTTTGGCTTCTATTGCTATTTGTAAATCTTGATTAACATCTAAAGGAGGAATTTCAACAGCTTGATAAGCTTGTTTGGCACTTTCAGGCATTAACTGAATAAAGGCATCATCTAAATTATCTTTATTTGTTTGAGATAATAATGATTTTGGTGTGCCTGTTTCCAGAATCTTTCCACCATACATTGCCACCAACCAATCAAAGTTTTGCGCTTCATCCATATAGGCGGTTGCCACAATCACGCTCATTTGTGGCCTTTGTTTACGAATTTTATTAATCAATTGCCAAAATTGAGCTCGAGAAAGCGGATCAACCCCTGTTGTAGGCTCATCCAAAATTAATAAATCAGGATCATGAATTAATGCAGAACATAAGCTCACTTTTTGCTTCATACCGCCAGATAAGCGCCCTGCGGGTCTTGATAAAAAAGGATATAATCCAGTACTATGGGTTAACTCATCAATACGGCGCCTGCGCTCTGCGGCATCATTCCCAAATAAACGAGCAAAAAATTGTAAATTTTCTTCTACTGATAATGTAGGATACAGATTTTTACCTAACCCTTGTGGCATATAGGCAATTCGGGTACACACATTTTTACGGTGTGATTTATCCTTCATATCACCATCTAATACATAAACAGAACCGTCTTGAATAACATGAGCACCAGCAATGAGCGATAATAAACTCGATTTACCCACACCATCAGGGCCAATAAATCCAACCATACAACGCGGTGGAATCAAAAGATTAATATTATCAAGCGCACAGTTTTTTTTGTAGTGTAGCGTTACATTACTTACTTTTACTACTGCATCATCAAGGGATTTAGTTTCGTTAAGTAAAGCTAAATCCTTATTGTCTGAATCTGACATATGCTGTCTCCAATTATTTTGTTGGACATTTTGCAACATCAGATAAGCCGGCTGTCCATGGTGTATTCGTATCTAACCTAACCCAAGCAATGCCTGGTAGTCCCGTTTTAACTTGAGAAATAAAGCATTTTAATAATTGAGGATCTAATTGTGCTTTAACTCTAAACATCAATTTTTGACGTTCATCTTTTGTTTCAACTGTTTTTGGCGTAAATTGAGCAACACTTGATACAAATGATATTTTGGCTGAAATCGCTTTATCGGGTAAAGCATCAAGAACCAGTCTTACTTCGTCACCAATACCAACTTTACCAGCGACTGTTTCTGGCAAAAAGAATGTTAAATAAACGTCGGACAGATTAACAAGATTCAATACCTTACCACCTGAAGGTAAAACTTCCCCCAGTTGCGCAATACGATATTGAATACGTCCATCAACAGGAGCAATTAAGGTGCTGTCATTAATATTCGCTTGAATTTCATTGATATTTGCCTGCGCAACTTCAATCGCTGCATCGGCAGTGGTAACTTGTGATTTAGCTGAATCTAACACCGCCTTTGCACTATTGACTTTAGCGGTATCATCATCAAATTGCTGAACCGAAATCGCCCCTTTTTGATAAAGTTCTTGAGTACGTTGTAAATGTTTATTAGCAATATCCAAATCACTCTCTTTTTGAGTAACAGCCGCTAAAGCAACAACTTTATCACTCATAGCTTGTCGATGTTGAGCTTGGGCTTAATTTAATTGTGCTTGTAAGGTATCAGTTTGCATAACCACTAGTGGTTGTCCTACCTTGACAAAATCGCCTTCATCAACGTTAATTTTTTCGATTCTACCCGCTAGTTTAGTTGAAATATTGATTTCCGTTGCTTCAATACGCCCATTACCACTAATAAAATTCGAGCCATATCCATCAGTTTTTAACTGCTGCCATAAAATAAAAACGATAGCAACAACCACAACAGCAATAATAACCCATTTTCTGCTTATTTGTTTCATGAATAACACCTTTTTAACACGGTTTATAACAAATCTAAACGAAGTAACAAATCGTTATAGGGCATTTACTTGTATTGGTTAAATAATAGCAAATGTTTATAACAAATAAAATCTGTTCATAAAACAAACGCAATAAAAGCTAAAAATTTATAGCATGTGAAATACTTTAATATTTTCTTAAATAACAATAATATTGTTATATATGTAACGGTGTAGATATATCTATCATTATTTAATATTTCGAAATAATCTTTTAACAATATAAGGATGTAAAATAGAAACTGGCAACATATATAATTTACCCCAAATATTATGATTTTTAACTGAGGCAATTAAATATAATGTATTTTTATTTGAATTATCGTGCTCATCTATAACAATAATGCAGACACAAACATCCAAATGGGAATCTTTTACAACTAATGTAAGTTTATTGTCGGTTTCCTCTGTAATAGTAAAAAAATGAACCATATTGTTTAAATTTGAATCATGATTCTCTTTTCGAGAACGGCTAAAACCGTTAATAGGCTTAATACCAACTGCTTTCACTAAACAATCCCTTATTCTAAAGAGTATTTCTAACCATTTAGGCTGGTGAGATGTCATTATTTCATAGGCTTGATATGCGGTCAGATTTTTAGAAATCGCTTTTTTCTGGTAATCTAAGTAATCTATTTCATTTGCAATTAAAGTAGCATTAC
>NZ_LZGZ01000213.1:0-1258 GCF_001690515.1 Gilliamella sp. Fer4-1
TGCTGTCTTTAGCTAGCTTTATTAGTATTGCTAGTTATAAACCTCAAGATGGGGATATTATTTTTCAATCCTCACAATCAAGACAAAGCCTGGCAGTTGAACAAGCTACAAACTCTCCATACAGTCATATGGGAATTATTTTTATTAAAAATAATGGTAAGCCATATGTTTTTGAAGCTGCTAATAAAGTCGTTTATACACCACTAAATAGTTGGATTGCACGTGGTAAAAATAAAAACTACATCATAAAACGTTTAAAAAATCACAATCTATCCCATAGCGAAATTACTAAATTAAAGCAAGTCGCAAGTAGTTTTGAAGGCAAACCTTATGATATCGGGTTTGGTTGGGACAATAATTATATCTATTGTTCTGAGTTAATCTGGAAAATTTATGATAAGGCTTTGAAATTGAAAATTGGTCAATTACAAACTATCAAAGATTTTAATCTTTCATCACCTGTCGTGAAGAAAAAATTAAAAGAGCGTTATGGAAACAAAATTCCTTATCAAGAAACTGTTATTTCACCAGTTTCTATTTTTAATTCCCCCTTACTGACAACAGTTGACAAACAATGGTAAATTAAAATAAGACTAAATGCTTAACTGGTGCAAAACTTTTACGATATAAATGATTAATACCATGTTCTTTTATTGCCGCTAAATGCGCTTTAGTTGGATAACCTTTATGCTTAGCAAGACCATATTGTGGATACAACTTATCAAGCTCAACCATTTCACGATCACGAGTAACTTTAGCCAAAATTGAAGCAGCACTAATCTCTGCTACCAATAAATCGCCCTTAATAACCGCTTGGCTTTGAATACCAAAATCAGGACAACGATTACCATCAACTAATACAAAATTGGGTTTAATAGGTAACCCAGATACAGCACGTTGCATTGCTAGCATAGTGGCATGTAATATATTTAATTTATCGATTTCATCCACTGAAGCGCGGGCAATATTCCACGCTAAAGCATCTTGTTTGATTATGTCAAACAGTTGTTCGCGCTTTTTTTCAGTCAATTTTTTAGAGTCTGTTAAGCCTTTAATTGGCTTGTTTGGATCTAAAATAACAGCAGCAGTAACAACATCGCCACAAAGTGGACCGCGTCCGACTTCATCAACACCAGCAATCAGTGTTGCATTTGGATAAGTAAAATCTAACAACTATGTGGATCCTCTAATTACATCAATTACCGCTTGTGCTGCTTGTTCATCGGCATTACAACGAATTTGATTATGTAAAGATAAA
>NZ_LZGZ01000214.1:0-8986 GCF_001690515.1 Gilliamella sp. Fer4-1
CTAGAACTATTTCGCCAGAAAATATGACAGGAGAAAAAGGTAAATCTTGCATGAAAGCAAGCATTTTAGGTCCAAGCCGTAAAGGACAGGGATGCATTTCAATTCCTGCTGGTAAAACAGTCACTATTGCCGAAATTTCAGGGCCTGCAGAAATTCGTCATATGTGGTTTACCTTAACTGATAGAACACATTGCGGTAGTTTTGTGTTACGTGATGTTGTTATTCGCATTTACTGGGATGATGAATCAGTGCCATCAGTCGAAAGCCCGATTGGTGATTTCTTTTGTAATGGTTTTGGAGCAAGATGTGATATTAATTCAATGCCAATCGTAGTTAATCCTACGGGGGGATTTAATAGTTATTTTAGAATGCCATTTAATAAAAAAGCGAGAATTGAAATTCAAAATGAACATGAAGCTGATTTACAGCATTTCTTCTTTACTATTAATTATGCCTTAATGCCAAAACCATTTGAGGCTCCACTTTATTTTCATGCTCAATGGCGTAGGCAACGAGTAACTAATTATGCCGAAGATTATGTGCTATTAGATAATATCAAAGGGCATGGTTATTATGTCGGTACTTACTTAGCTCTAACCGCTTTGGAACGTTACTGGTGGGGAGAAGGAGAGTTTAAGTTTTACCTTGATGATGATAGCGAATATCCAACTCAACATTCAACAGGATCTGAAGACTATTTTGGTGGTGCATGGGCATTCCATAATCGTGATAAGCAAGGTCGCCCATCAGCTAAATGCTTTCAAACGTTATTTATGGGTTATCCATATCAAACCAATCGTGATGCAACGCGTGACTTTTTTCAAACAGGCGACGCTAATCCTGTACACGGTTTTGGTGATGATGCTCTACCAATGCATGGGCTATATCGTTGGCATTTACCTGATCCTATTGCATTTCACAAAAATATTAAACTTGCATTTCAACAAATAGGTAACGATGATATAAGATTGTATGAACGTTGTGACGATATTGCTAGTGTTGCGTATTGGTACCAAAATCCTTCGGCTAATTGCAATCCAATATTTCCTAACAAGCAACAACGAACTCCTCGTTGATATATAAAGGGAATAGTGCTATGGCGAGTAATAAATTAAAAATCAATGATATTGCTCGTTTGGCTGGCGTGTCGGCAACGACCGTCAGCCATATTTTTAATAAACGAGATAAAAAATATCGCATTTCAACACAAACACGGCAACGCGTTCTATCCATCGCAGAACAGTACAGTGATCAAGCTCATATTCGCCAATATCTGGTTAAAGCAAATAGTACTGATACCATAGGCGTGATAGTTCCAGACATGTCCAATTCTTTTTTTTCCATGTTTTTGCACTATTTAGAATCTTCATTTAGACAAAAAAACATACAATTATTAATAACTTGTAGTCATTATAATAAAGAAATAGAAATTAAAGTGGCACAAAACTTAATTGAACGAAAAGTTGATGCTATGATCGTCGTTACTTCATTAAATAGTGATGAGTTTTATGTTGATATTAATCAAAATACGCCAGTATTGTTTTTCGATCGTTATATTAAAGATACTTCATTGCCGTTTATCACGAGTGAATCATTACACTCTGTTGCAGAGCTAATTTATCCATATGCTAAACAATTAGATGAATTTTATTTCATTGGGTGTGATACACAATTAACTTCAATCGAAGCCAGATTGCAAGGCTTTAAAAAAGGTCTTCAACAGGTTGGATTAAACGTCAACTCACAATGGTTATTGAGTGATGACTATTGTCCTAATAAAGGATATGAATTACTCAAACAGCTTCACAAAAAATTAGGGCGACTGCCAAAGGCTATTTTTACTCCTTCATGTAATATATTACAAGAAGTGCTTAGCTATTTAGTGGAAGTAGAAGTTAAACCACAACAAATCTATTTGTGTTCTTATGATTATAATATTTATCTGAATTACTCTTACTATCCAATTGATACTATTGCTCAAGATTTTCAAAGCATGGCTTACACTTGTGTCGATGTAATTGATGCTCTACTTAAATTCAAAGAATTAAAAAACAAAGCTTTTTTTATCAAGCCACAAATTATACGCCACCGTTAGGGCTATGCTCATATTATTAACGGTTGGCGTTTTTCATAATGCGCGCTTTATCAACTTGCCATTGACGTTCTTTAATATCAGTACGTTTGTCGTATTCTTTCTTACCTTTAGCAACACCAATTTTCACTTTTGCCCAAGCGTTCTTCCAATAAAGCGAAAGTGCAACAACAGTATAACCTTGGCGATTAATTTGACCGAATAATGAATTTAATTCGCGTTCATTTAATAACAATTTACGTGTGCGCATTGGTTCGCAGACAACATGTGTTGATGCAACATTAAGTGGTGTGATAGTTGCACCAAAGAGCCATGCTTCACCATCTTTAAGTAAAACATAACTGTCACTAATGTTGGCTTTTCCTGCGCGTAGGGATTTTACTTCCCAACCTTGTAGGGATAATCCCGCCTCAATTTCCTCTTCAATAAAGTACTCATGGCGTGCACGTTTATTTAATGCAATGGTTGCCGAACCTGGCTTATGTGATTTTTTCTTAGTCATAATGTGCGTTATTATAAAGTTACATGATATGATATGCCACTAATTTTAACTTTTTATTTTATTATTATGGCACATGTTTTTCACGAAGTTATCGAGCCTTATTCTGTAGAGCAAATGTTTTGCTTAGTGAATGATATTGCTCGGTACCCTGAATTTGTTCCTGATTGTATCGCAACTGGTATTATTAGCAAACAAGATAATACGTACACAGCGTTTATTGAAGTTGAAAAGTTAGGCTTTAAAAAATCTTTCACTACAGTAAATCAGATTAATCAACCACATTCTATTGAGATAAAATTGTTTGAAGGACCATTTAAACACCTATCGGGAAGGTGGCAATTTAGTTCACTCGGCGAGAGCAAAAGTAAAATTAGTTTTAGTTTAGACTTTGAGTTTAAGAATAAGTTATTAGATATTGCTTTTTCTCCGGTGTTTAAAGAAGTGATGACAAGTATGGTTAATGCGTTTTCAAAACGAGCAAGGCAGATTTATAAATGATAAATATTCAAGTGGTTTATGCGTTACCAAATAACCCGACGGTAATTAATTGCGATGTAGATGAGCAAACGAATGTCTTGCAAGCAATTACAAAATCCAATATCTTATCGTTATGTCAGATTAAACTAGATGAACATCTAATTGGCATCTATGGAAAACGTTGTGATCTCAATGAATTGGTTAAAAATGGCGACCGTATTGAAATATATCGACCTTTAATCAATGACCCTAAAGAAATAAGACGAAGAAAAGCAGCACAAAAAAATAATGACTAAAGGCAAAGGAAACCAAATGCATAATCTGCTCATTGAAAAGATTGAAACTTTATGCAAAAAGCGTGGTATTAAACTGACTACGCAACGTCGAACAGTTTTAGATATTATGTTAGCGGCAAATAAAGCGATGAGTGCCTATGATCTTTTAGATCTACTCAAAGTCAGTGAACCTCAGGCTAAACCACCCACAATTTATCGTGCGCTTGAATTTTTACTAGAGCAAGGTTTCATCCATAAAGTCGAGTCTTCTAATAGTTATATTATTTGCCCACACTTTCAAAACCCACAGCATATTTCAATTTTATTTATTTGCGATAAATGCCAACAGATCATCGAAAAACATTCACAAAATATTGAATATCAATTCAAAAAATTAGCACAGCAATCTGATTTTTTAATCAAACATAGTGTGCTTGAAATACATGGGTTTTGTCAACAGTGTCAATCTTGATCATTACTCTTTGGTTAATTAACATTATCTGCGATACTGTTGGGCAAATTGCATTTAAATATGCAGCGATTAATTCCAAAGATACGCAAGGTCTGCGTTATTGGCAAAAACTTTTTGGTAATTATTGGTTATGGCTAGGTTTTGCTGCTTACTTTATTGGCTGTATTTTTTGGCTAGCTTTTTTAAGCTCTGTGCCATTATCTCAAGGAATATTACTGGGATCATTTAATATGATTACTGTTATGCTAGCTGGTCGGATTTTATTTAAGGAACATCTGACAAGCTTTCGTCTTATTGGTATCCTTTTTATTACGATAGGCGTAGTTTTGGTTGGACTTACGTAATGAAAAAATTTTATATTATTGGGTTTATCTTACTATTGTTTTTTGATACGTTTGGTCAAACAAGCTTTAAGTTAACCGCATTATCGGCTATGCCTCTTGAAATGAGTATTGATTGGTTTATCCGTATTTTTACTCATGGGTGGGTTTATTTGGTAATTATTGGGTATACTGGAGCATTTGTCACATGGATGATGTTATTAAAAAAAGCACCTGTAGGTCCTGCTTTTGCCGTTTCTCATTTACAGTTAGTTACGGTAATGTTGGTTTCGGCTATTGCGTTTGATGAGCCAATTGCATTTATACGTATGCTTGGTGGGATATTCATTATTATTGGCATTATTTTTTTAGCTCTGGCAGAACAAAAATTAAATCGTAATACTTAAAATTTTTTATACTGAAGCATAGTGCTTCCTTAAGCTTTTTGACAATAGATAATATAGTAATTGATTAGGCTTAATTAAGCATATTTAGTGGGAGATACAATATAATTAATAGATATATTGTGTCTCCCAATCTGATATCAGATTATACCCCATAGGGAGGTAAGTTTAGTTGCGTTCGCGTTCCATCACAATTAAATAGGCTTCCCTTTTCCAAAATAAAAATAAGCGACGCATATCTTTTTCCATCGTCACTACACGCCAGCCATCTTTAGCATTTTTATTTAAAAATTCGGAAAATCTAACCTCGTCAGCATTCGCTGAACCTAAAAGTAATGAAGACAATGCGCCTTCTTGGAAAACAACTACCTTATATTCTTTCATAACAATTAACACCTTAATATTATTATAATAATACGATTTTTAATGATAAGTAACATTAAAGATCCTCGGCATTATATATTATGTAAATTTGGTTTCCTAGCACATAATTAATCTTCCATAAAAATATATGATTAGTATGCTTTTGTTCAGCTTGTTGTTTACGACTTTCGATTTATGGTTAAAAGTTTAATTTGATAGTAATGTGCACAGTACAACTCTCTTGTTATGTAGTTCTATATGGCATATTAATTTATAATGAAGTATTAAAAATACCCTCAAATTAAAACATGAGATTGCATTAATGAGAAAGACAATTAAAACTAAATCATAATAAATGAACTAAATTTGTTTATCCAAATTTTTAAGCATTTCGATAATTGGTCGATTAGCATCAGGGAATTCATCAGCATTTAAATCTTGCTGATCTACCCAACGGCTTGGTTGCCCTTCTTTTGCAAAAGGAACACCATCCCATTCTTCTACTAAATAAGCATAGATAGTAATATCGCGATCATCATAACTGTGTTCGACTGTTTTTAAGAATTGGGCTTGGCGGATATGAATGTCAACCTCTTCAGCAATTTCACGTTGTAGGGTTTGATAGGGTATTTCTCCTGCTTCTATTTTCCCTCCAGGAAACTCCCAAAACCCCGCTAGATGGGAATCTTCACCGCGTTGGGTAATAAAGATTTGACAATTTTGTGAACGAATAATACCTACAGCAATTTCAGTATGTTTTTTCATAATTGTGTTTGTCTATGAGTTAGGTTAGGGAAAGCTTAGCCTTTCCCTTTCAGTTCTTGTCGATCTTAATCGACGATTTAAGCATCAATTTTGCTCAATCATACTAAATTAGTATCTTATTTAACAGATCCATGACAGTGTTTATATTTTTTACCTGAACCACAAGGGCATGGATCATTACGCCCAACTTTAGCTTGTGTACGCATTATCGGTTGAGCTACTGCTTGGCTTTCATTTTCACCACTCATGCTCACTACTGACTCGTGATTAGCTTGTTGCTTAGCCATTAGTTTTTCCATTTCGGCTAGGCGTTGGCGTTCTGCTTCATCAACTTCATCTTGTGAACGAATTTGCACACGGCTCAAAATACCAATAACATCATATTTTAACGATTCTAACATGCTAGCAAACATATTAAAGGACTCGCGTTTATATTCTTGTTTTGGATCTTTTTGTGCGTAACCACGTAAATGAATACCTTGACGTAAATAATCCATAGCAGCTAAGTGTTCTTTCCAAAGCGTATCAAGTGTTTGTAGCATGACACTTTTTTCAAAGTGCCTAAATGCTTCAGCTCCAGCAGTATTTTCCTTTTCTAAATATCTTTCTTGTGCCATTTGTAAGATACGCTCGCGCAATGTTTCCTCATGTAGGTTCTGCTCTTCATCTAACCATTTGGCGATGGGTAAATCCAAATCAAAGTCTGTTTTTAGCGCGGCTTCAAGTCCAGGGATATTCCACATTTCTTCAATTGATTGTGGAGGTATGTATTGGTCAATGAGTGTATTAAATACATCACCTCGGATTGAATCAATAGTATCTTTTATATCGGCATTATCAAGTAAACTGTTTCGTTCACGATAAATTACTTTACGTTGTTCGTTAGCAACATCATCATATTCAAGAAGTTGTTTACGAATATCAAAGTTGCGACTTTCAACTTTCTTTTGTGCATTGGCAATGGCTTTAGTTACCCATGGGTGTTCAATGGCCTCTCCCTCTTTCATGCCCAGTTTACGCATCATGTTACCCACACGTTCAGAGGCGAAGATTCGCATCAATGGATCTTCAAGTGATAGATAAAAACGTGAAGCACCAGGGTCACCTTGACGACCAGCACGACCTCGTAACTGGTTGTCGATACGACGCGATTCATGACGCTCTGTACCTAAAATATAAAGCCCACCTAATGCAATCACTTCTTCGTGTTTTGTTTGCCAAACTTGTTTCGCTTTTTCGATATCTTCTTGCGTTGGATTTTCAATTTTAGCTATATCACTTTGCCAATTTCCACCCAGCATAATATCAGTACCGCGCCCAGCCATGTTAGTTGCAATGGTAACGGCACCTTTACTTCCAGCATTAGCAATGATTTCAGCTTCTTGATCATGGAATTTGGCATTTAACACATTATGTTTAATGCCGGCTTTTTTAAATGCTTGCGAAACTAGTTCTGACTTTTCGATTGATGCTGTCCCAACTAAAACGGGTTGACCGCGTTTTACACATTCTTGTACATCAGTAACAATCGCGTTAATCTTTTCCTTTTCAGTCATATAGACAAGGTCAGATTGATCTTTTCGTTGCATTGGGCGATTTGTTGGAATAACAATCGTATCCAATCCATAAATTTGATTAAATTCAAATGCTTCAGTATCAGCAGTACCTGTCATCCCCGCTAATTTTTCGTATAAACGGAAATAGTTTTGAAACGTAATTGAAGCCAGTGTCTGATTCTCATTTTGGATTTTAACATGCTCTTTTGCTTCAACCGCTTGGTGTAAACCATCAGACCAACGACGACCATCCATGGTTCGACCAGTATGTTCGTCCACGATAACTATTTCGTTATCTTTAACAATATAGTCAACGTCGCGATGAAATAAGTGATGAGCACGTAGGGCTGCATTAACGTGATGCATTAGAACAATATTACTTGGCGCATAAAGCGATTCATCACCTTTCATGATGCCTTGTTTAATCAATAATTCTTCAACTTTAACCAATCCACGCTCGGTTAAATTAACTTGGCGTGATTTTTCATCAATGGAAAAATCTCCATCCCCTTGAAACTGTTCAGAGTCTTCTTTTTCTTGGCGAGTTAAATAAGGAATGATTTTATCAATACTAATATATCTTTCAGAACTATCTTCGGCCTGACCTGAAATAATCAATGGCGTTCTTGCTTCATCAATTAAAATTGAGTCGACTTCATCGACTAAAGCGTAATGTAATGGACGTTGTACTCGAGCATCTTTGCTAAATACCATATTATCTCGTAGATAATCAAAACCATATTCATTGTTAGTACCATAAGTGATATCAGCATTGTAGGCTTCACGTTTTATGTGTGGCGGCATATTAGGTAAATTAATACCAACAGTTAATCCTAAAAATTCGAATAATGGACGATTATTTTCTGCATCACGCTGTGCTAAGTAATCATTAACTGTAACAACGTGTACACCTTTACCTGTTAGTGCATTTAAATAGGCAGGTAATGTTGCCGTTAAGGTTTTTCCTTCACCTGTGCGCATTTCGGCAATGCAGCGCTCATTTAATACCATACCACCAATTAACTGAACATCGAAATGGCGCATGCCAAATACGCGCTTACTTGCTTCACGAACTACAGCAAAAGCTTCTTCTAAAATATTATCTAATTTGGTCCCTGCTGCAACTTTTTGTTTAAACTCTGCCGTTTTTGCTTTTAGCTCTGCATCTGACAATGCTTCCATTGTTGGTTCAAGTGCGTTAATTTTTTCAACTCGCTGGCGCATACTTTTTAATACGCGATCATTACGGCTACCGAATACTTTTGTTAATAATTTTAATAACATAACTTCTCTCTTATTCTTTTTATACAAATAATAAAGGCTTATAGCCTTATAATAGGGCAAATTCATTTAATTGAGTGATAAACTCTTTATATGGCAGCGTGAGGACCAGCTCTTATTCCATTATTTGGTGATAATCTAATGGTTGTATTTAGGCAAAGAGCATCGTTATTTTGTAAAAGAATTTGCTTATCAAAATACTGTTTTTGTGATGAGACGAATGTTTGAGGTTTAATTTTTAATTGAGATTGATGCTCTTGTACTATTGCAGTAATAGCAATAATATCAACCTGTGAAATCAGCTGTTGAGCAGGCAATGCATTTTCTTGGTGAAAACCAAATCCAGTAGCAATCACACCTAATAATAAGTGCGATAAAGCGGTTTTGATAATTAAGCGTTTGCTAATTTTTTGCCAATAATTAATTACAGTCATAACAATGATATATTAGCATTTTTTGCCAAAATGAAAAACAATTAT
>NZ_LZGZ01000215.1:0-15448 GCF_001690515.1 Gilliamella sp. Fer4-1
GACCTGTTCGTCCAATACGGTGAACATAAGATTCAGAATCTAATGTGATATCATAATTGATAACTAAACTAATACGCTCAACATCTAGCCCACGAGCAGCAACATCAGTTGCAATTAAAATATCAAGCCGACCGTTACGTAAGCGATCTAAGGTCTGTTCTCGTAATTGTTGTGTCATATCGCCATTTAAAGCAGAGCAACTATAACCATTTTTTTCAAGTACATCAGCTACATCTAAAGTGGCTGATTTTGTTCGAACAAATATGATAGCGGCATCAAAATCTTCTGCTTCTAAGAAGCGAACAATCGCTTCGTTTTTACGCATACCACGAACAAGCCAATAACTTTGATCAATATCAGGTGCTGTTTGATTAGTCCCTTTAATTTGAACTTCCTTTGGATTATGCATAAATCGTTTAGTAATACGACGAATTGGTGCTGGCATTGTTGCCGAAAATAATGCTGTTTGATGATCTTCTGGGATCGTTGCCATGATGCTTTCTACATCATCAATAAATCCCATTCTTAGCATTTCATCTGCTTCATCAAGTACTAAACCTTTTAGATTGGAAAGATCCAATGTTTTGCGATTTAAATGATCGAGTAAACGTCCTGGTGTGCCAACCACAATTTGTGGACCTTGTTTTAAGGCACGTAACTGGACGTCGTAGCGTTGCCCACCATATAAAGCAAGAACTTTTACTCCTTTCATATATTTTGAATATTCAGAGCAAGCATCAGCAACTTGTATCGCTAATTCTCGTGTTGGTGCTAAAACTAAAAGTTGTGGTGCTTTTAAATTTGCATCAATATTCATTAAAAAAGGAATTGAAAACGCAGCTGTTTTACCACTACCTGTTTGTGCCATACCCAATACATCATTACCATCTAATAATAGAGGAATACACTCAGATTGGATAGGTGATGGTTTGCTAAAACCAAGATCATTTAAGGCGTTAAGGATATCCTCGGATAAACCAAGGTCAATAAAAGAAACTTCTTTTGTCATGTAAACTCGCTTATAAATTTTGAATATATAAACTTGTTTATTTCGTTGGCAAAGATATTAATATTTATGAATAAACATCAATAGTTAACTATCTTATTTTGCCAAGCAAATAAACAAAGCAAATATAAATTTATGCCAGCTCACTAAATTGAAAATTTACAACTAACCCCAATAACTAACTGCCGATATTGACTTAACAACGATTCGATATAAAACAAAATAGATTTAAAACTAATTAACGTTTATATAATCGAAAATAAAGCTAACAGCATTATTCAATGTTAAGAATATATTACTGGCAAATCAGAATACGCTATAACGACATTTTCACTTTTAAAACTGGCATGACCCTTGTTACTTTTCTTCAAGTAACTTCATTTCATAGAGTGCCTGTTGATGTTCAACATAATTATAAATATTATTTGCTAAAGCATATTTAAATAACATTTTGGCACGCTCGTCGTCACCTTTACTTTGGTAATACTTACCTAAGTAAAAGTAGGCTTCACAAAGGCGTTCGGCTAACTGCCGATTACTCTCAACGCCTTCTTGAAGGTTTTGCATTAATTTAGGCTCACTTATTTTTCCTAAATAAAATGCAATAATACTACCACTGTAACTCGTTTTATCATTAATCAGCTCATAACGTTTTTGTAGCTCATTTTGCGCAGACTTATTGTCTGTTTCCTTTTCGATCAAATAAAGCCATAAAATCCTGATAGGTTCATTCACATCATATTGATAAAACTGCAATGCATCACGTTCTGCTGCTTGGTAATGCCCAGTGCGATACAAGGTAATTGCCCGATTTAAATAGGCATAAGCATAAGTAGGATCAAGCTCTAATGTAGTATTAAAGGACGTTAAAGCCTCATCAAAATTACCTTCTCGCAGAGCATAAGTTCCCAAAAAATTATAAACATCAGGAATTCCAGGGTTAAAATTTAACAAATAAGAAAAATCACTTTGTGCAAAAGCTTTAAACCCTAATGAATCGTAAACAATTCCACGCTGAAAAATGAGCTGCATACGCGTTGCAGTGTCAATATTTTTTTGAGATAGCTGTTGGCTGATCTGAGCAATTTTTAACTCATCATCATAAGAAACTTGCTCAGGAACAGCCAGCAAGAGCTGAGAGTTAGTACAACCCGATAAAAGAATAACAGCCAGTAAAAAGCAGTATACAGTCCTCAGGTTGAATAATCTCACTTTTATCCCCCTAGTGAATAATATGTTTATTCTGCAGTCGGAGCTATTTCTACCGCTGGCTCAACAGCATCTTTCATACTCAGACGGATTCTACCTTGGCGATCAATTTCAAGCACTTTGACATTGACTTCTTGGCCTACTTTTAGATAATCAGCCACTTTTTCGACTCGATGATCAGCTATTTGGGAAACGTGGACTAGCCCTTCCTTTCCACCGATAACAGAGACAAAAGCACCAAAGTCAACAATTCTAGTTACTTTTCCTGTATAAATTTTACCTATTTCAACATCAGCAACCAAGTTAGTAATGCGAGCCATAGCATCTTTAGCTTTATTTCCATCAGAGGCTGCAATCTTAACGGTACCATCATCTGCAATTTCAATGGTTGTACCTGTCTCTTCGGTTAAGGCACGAATTGTTGCACCACCTTTACCAATAATATCGCGGATCTTATCTGGATTAACATTCATCGTATAAATACGAGGAGCAAATTCAGAAATCTCTTGACGAGGTTGGTTAATTGCTTGCTCCATCACACCTAAAATATGCAAACGAGCACCTTTAGCTTGATTTAATGCAACTTGCATAATTTCTTTAGTGATACCTTCAATCTTGATATCCATTTGAAGCGCACTTACACCGTCACGGGTACCGGCTACTTTAAAATCCATATCACCAAGATGATCTTCATCACCTAAAATATCAGATAACACAACAAACTGATCGCCTTCTTTCACTAGCCCCATTGCAATACCAGCAACAGAAGACTTAATTGGCACACCGGCATCCATAAGCGCAAGCGAAGCGCCACAAACCGAAGCCATTGAAGACGAACCATTTGACTCAGTGATTTCAGAAACCACACGCACAGTGTATGGGAATTCTTCCTTACTTGGCATTACCGCAGCAACACCACGTTTAGCTAAACGACCATGACCGATTTCTCGACGTTTTGGAGAGCCGACCATACCTGTTTCACCAACAGAATATGGAGGAAAGTTATAATGAAGTAAGAAGCGCTCAGTATATTCGCCTGTTAACTCATCTATGATTTGTGCATCGCGTTCAGTACCTAAAGTCGCCGTAACTAATGCTTGCGTTTCGCCACGCGTAAACAATGCGCTACCATGTGTTCTTGGTAAAACATTAGTACGAATATCAAGCGCACGAATCATATCTTTTTCACGACCATCAATACGTGGCTCACCGGCAATCACACGTTGACGAACAATTTGGCTTTCTAAATCGACAATAATATTAATCGCTTCGTTTTCATCGAGCTCTTCATTTTGTTCTTTTAACGTAGCTAACACTTCTTCTTTGATTAAATCAATTTGTGCATAACGCGCTTGTTTTTCGGTAATACGATAAGCTTCACCTAAACGCTCTTTAGCTAGCTCAACAATCGCATTATATAATGCTTCGTTTTTAGCTGGTGCTACCCAATCCCATTTTTCGCAATTGGCTTTTTTTACAAATTCATTAATATTGTCAATAACAACTTGTTGTTGTTCATGACCAAATACCACCGCTGCTAACATTTGATCTTCAGTAAGTAAATCAGCTTCAGATTCAACCATTAAGACTGCACTTTTAGTTCCAGCAACCACTAAATCTAAACGACTTTTAGCCAATTCTTTTACAGATGGATTTAAGACAAATTCATCATTAATAAAGCCTACACGCGCAGCACCAATAGGACCATGGAATGGCACACCTGATAAGCAAAGCGCAGCAGAAGCACCAATCATAGCAACTAAGTCTGGGCTCACATCAGGATTTACTGAAACCACGGTCGCAATAATTTGGATTTCATTAACAAACCCTTCAGGGAATAATGGGCGAAGTGGACGGTCAATCAAACGTGCAATTAAGGTTTCACCTTCACTTGGACGACCTTCTCGTTTAAAAAAACCACCAGGAATACGCCCAGCTGCATAGGTACGTTCTTGGTAATTAACTGTTAGTGGGAAGAAGTCTTGACCTTCTTTCACTTTTTTATTGGCAACAACGGTAACAAATACGGCGGTATCATCCATATTCACCATAACAGCTGCCGTTGCTTGACGAGCCATAATACCAGTTTCTAAAGTTACTGTATGACGGCCATATTGAAATTTTTGAGAAGTCGGGTTAAACAAAATAATGTCCTCTTGTTATTTATTATGTTGAAGTTTGATATTTCGACTGGGAGTAACATTACACTACTCTTATTGATATTCTCTTCAACGATGTGGGGGATACTTTCAACAAAAAGATTATTTCACTGTCACGACTAATGACAAATCTATAAGTTATAAAGCTCTCATTAGTCGCGCGAAACATGAGACACAATCTTCACTTTGTTGAATTACATAAAATGTTAATTTTTATTTTCGTGCTCTACATTATATCAGAACGCTGTTTTTTCACAACGAAAAAGAGGCCTAAGCCTCTTTTCAAGTAGATTATGAATTAGCGACGTAAACCTAGTTTCTTAATCAATTGACTATAACGTTCAATATCTTTACGACGTAAATAATCTAATAATTTACGACGACTAGACACCATACGTAATAAACCACGACGACTATGATGATCTTTCTTGTGCTCAGAAAAATGACCTTGTAAATCATTGATACGTGCAGTCAAAAGAGCAACTTGAACTTCAGTTGAACCAGTGTCGTTAGTTCCTCGCCCATATTCGGCAACGATTTTCGCTTTAGCTTCTACAGTTAGAGACATAACAAACCTCTTAAAATCAAAATAAAATACGGAATGACCGATCTCTAATTCAGACATTCCTCGATATTCATATAGTAGCTATATTAGTAGCTATATGAATTACGCGCAATTATACTAGAATTTATTAAAATAGCAATTCGATTTATTCTTAATTTAACAACCTTATTTCAACTTAAAACCATATTCTTCTTGAATGAGTTTTTTAAGCGCTTCAATATAATTTTGCGCTGATATACTTAATTGCGCTTTTTGTGAGGTGATCCAGCCAATTAGGATTTTTTCTTCTACATCTAACGGTATTGATAAAATATCAGATCCATTTAAATCGGTACTTAACACCCCAGTGCTAATAGTATAACCATTAAGTCCATGCAATAGATTAAACAAAGTTGCCCTATCACTCACATGAATACTTTTTTTATGGTAAACCGTACTTAAAATCTCTTCTGAAAAATAAAATGAGTTATACTCACCTTGCTCAAAAGAGAGGTAAGGGTAATCTTCTAAATCATCTAACGTTAATGATTTCATTTCAGCTAATGGATGGTGAGTACTGATAAATACATGAGGATGCGCTTCGAAAAGTGGATAAAATGTTAATCGATGCTCTTTTAGTAAACGTAAAATGACCTTTTGATTGAAATCCGTTAGGTATAAAATGCCAACTTCACTGCGCAAATTGGCAACATCGGTGATAATATCATGGGTTTTTGTTTCTCTTAAAGTAAACTCGTACTCATCAGTATGGTTTTTTTTAATTAAATTAACAAAAGCATTCACCGCAAACGCATAATGCTGAGTAGATATGCTACATAATTGCTTAGAAGGCTCTTTTTTGGAATAGTGTTGTTCTAATAACTCGGCTTGATCTAATACTTGCTTAGCATATCCTAAAAACTCAACGCCATCTGGCGACAAAGAAACACCTTTAGAGCTACGCACAAAAATTTCAATGCCAAATTCAGTTTCTAAATCTTTCACTGCCGTTGATAAACTTGGCTGAGTAATATACAGATTCTTAGCCGCTTCATTAATTGAACCCGAACGAGCAATTTCTAAAATATAGCGTAATTGTTGAAGTTTCATAATGTTAGTTAACAGTGTTATCACAAACTATCTTAATTAATACAAATATATACTAAATAATATTTAAGTGAAGTGAATAATTGTTTCCACTTTTATACTGAAACATATAATTTTCTAAAATTTTTTAACAATAGCTCACTTGCGATTAGTCGAGAAAAATGAAAAGAGATGCGACTGACTGAACGATAAAATCGCTTTAGTTATATTAGCCAAAGCCACTAACGCACAATTAATATTAAAATAGAGCAAAGCGCTAATTATTTAACTGGAAATAAATTAAAAAAATTTTCATAAATCAATTTGATACTCATAAGAGTTGAAACGGTAATTAGCATGGGCCTGATTAATTTGCGACCTTTGGTAAGAGCCATCTTAGCGCCAATTCTAGCACCTATAAATTGACCGACTAGCATTACAAGCCCAAGCGACCATACCACTTCGCCACCGACAATAAAAAATAGCAAGCCAGCTAAATTTGAGGTAAAGTTTAGCACTTTGGTATGCGCGGTTGCTTTGGTTAAATTAAAGCCTGCCAATGTAATATAGGCTAAAGCATAAAACGAACCAGCACCAGGTCCAAAAAAACCATCATAAAACCCAATACCCAAAGCAGGAACAAAAGCAAATTGGATAAGTGTAAGTTGGCTTTTTCGATCGTTTTCACCAATGGTTGGAGATAGTAAAAAATAAAGCCCAACTCCGATGGTTAAAATAGGCAATAATAGTTTCAAAAAATCAACTTGGACATGCATCACTGATAATGAACCCATTGCAGAGCCAATAAAAGCAAAAGCAATTGCCCATTTTTGTTGTGTTAGATCCACCATGCGCTGACGAATAAAATATAAGCTAGCCGAAAATGATCCCCCACAACTTTGTAATTTATTTGTAGCCAATGCACTTGCAGGCGGTAAGCCAACTGCTAGTAAAGCTGGCACAGTTAATAAACCACCACCACCCGCAATTGAATCAATAAATCCCGCTAAAGTAGCAATGACAAACAGTAAGATAAGTAATTCATAGCTCATAGCTGATTTACATCGCTACATTGAGCTCGGTAACGTAAATAATGATCCATTAGCACAATAGCAACCATTGCTTCAGCTATGGGTACTGCACGTATTCCCACACAAGGATCATGTCGTCCATGGGTTGAAACTTCAACTTGTTCACCATAAATATTGATTGATTGACCAGCAATTTCAATACTTGGCGTCGGCTTTAAGGCTATACTTGCTAATATCGTTTGCCCTGAACTAATCCCCCCTAAAATACCGCCAGCATGGTTAGATAAAAAACCTTGCTTGGTTATTTCATCTCGATTTTCACTGCCTCGTTTATTAACAACTGCATAACCATCACCAATTTCAACGCCCTTCACTGCATTAATACTCATTAACGCATGTGCAAGTTCAGCATCTAATTTGTCAAATACGGGTTCACCAAGTCCTACTGGAGCATTTTCGGCAACAATACAAACTTTAGCGCCAATTGAGTCGCCTTCTTTTTTTAGCGCTCTAAGTAACTGATCAAGTTCTTTTAATTTACTTTCATCAGCGCAAAAAAATGGGTTTTGTTCAACTTGTTGCCAATCTTTTAATTCGCATTTTACATCGCCCATTTGAGCTAAATAACCACGAATAGTTACGCCAAGCTTTTCTTGTAGATACTTTTTAGCAATAGCGCCTGCAGCAACCCGCATGGCTGTTTCACGGGCAGAAGAGCGACCTCCACCACGATAATCGCGTATACCATATTTATTTTGATAGGTATAGTCAGCATGACTTGGTCTAAATACATCTTTTATTTTGCTATAATCTTGGGAGCGTTGATCAGTATTTTCAATAAGCAAACCAATACTTGTGCCTGTTGTAACACCCTCAAACACGCCTGATAAAATCTTGACTTGATCTGCTTCACGGCGTTGAGTGGTATAACGAGATGAGCCAGGTCGACGACGGTCAAGATCATATTGCATATCCGATTCAGTTAAAGCAAGTCCAGGAGGAACACCGTCAACAACGCATCCTAATGCGATGCCATGCGATTCTCCAAATGTGGTCACTTTAAATAATTTTCCAATTGAGTTTCCTGCCATAATAAATTTATTCCAATTATTAAAAACAGCTTATTTAAAACAGTAATGGTATTGAACCAGCGCTTCACGTGTGATTGAAAATACGCCCAGTCCACCATGCTTAGTTTCAATCCAATTAAAAGGTACATTGGGGTATTGTTGCTGTAGGCTAACCCAACTATTACCAACTTCACAGACTAATACACCCTCAGGTGTTAAATAATCTATCGCATCTCGTAAAATTCTTTTTACAAGATCTAAGCCATCAACGCCTGCCTCTAATGCTAATTTAGGTTCATATAAAAATTCGTCAGGCAAATCACTCATATCTTCACTATCAACGTAAGGTGGATTTGTGACAATTAGGTCATATTGTTTTACAGGCACATCATTAAATAGATCTGACAAAATAGGCGTAACTCGAAAATCCATTTCGTGCATTTCAATATTTGTTTGTGCAATATCTAATGCTTCTAATGAAATATCGGTGATATCAACTTGAGCATCGGTAAACTCATAAGCACAAGCAATGCCAATACAACCACTGCCCGCGCATAAATCTAAGATATTTTTAGGTTCAGCGGATATTATCTGTTTAAAATGGTTATCAATTAATTCACCAATAGGAGAACGAGGAATTAATACCCGTTCATCAACATAAAAAGCGTGCCCACAAAACCAAGCTTGATTAGTTAAATAAGGCGTTGGCACACGATCTTTAATGCGTTTATGAATAATCTCCAACAGTTGATTTTTTTCTTCATCGGTCAGATTTGCGGAATAAAATTCTGCAGGGACAAATAACGATAATCCTAATGTTGCCAAAATTAATTGTTTAGACTCATCAATAGGATTATCCGTACCGTGCCCTAAAAAGACATCTGATAGGCTAAGTTGTGATGCCGTCCAGCGTATAAAATCCTGAACTGTGCGTAAATTTTCCATAGTAGCTCCAAATAATCTAGGAGAGGAAGGTATTATTTGTTATTGTAGCTAGCGACCCTCAATAAAGAGAATTTGTTAAAGCAAACTTAACGATTACTTCTAACAATAATGTTGAACTAAGTGTTCTATTCTTCAATAACAAAATATGGCGGTGAGGAAGGGATTCGAACCCTTGATACGTTGCCGTATACACACTTTCCAGGCGTGCTCCTTCAACCACTCGGACACCTCACCTAACTGTTAGAGCCAGCTTTTTTTAAAGCAGGCTGCATACTATAATAATCACAAGATAATTAATCAAGCTTTTTTAATTCATACAAACAATAATACCAAATGTCGCTAGTACAGCTAGTATGCCAACTGTTGTGATCAATGCATATTTTAAATTTAAGCACATTATTATTACCTCCACTTATTTATTATTAGTTAGCCTTTTCGATCGGTGAATCAAACGAAATAATTTCGTTAATAGATTTATTGCTTTCAATTTTCGGATATTTAGGCACAAAATCAAGCAGTATCTCGATAGATTCATCTAAGTAAGCATCAGGTTGTTTATAATCTTTGGGTAAATCGTCTAATTTATTAATTGATGGTAAACCGGCCTTCTTTAAACGCTCATTCATTCTTTTCAAATCGCGTTCATCATTTGTTTTTTGTTCTGCTTCTCGTTTATTTTTATTAAGCGAAACAATATATTGGCGATCTTTTTGATCATTGAACCTTTTAATATCTTCATCAATATAAATAAATTCAGGATTTTTTGAAATTCTAGCCAAGTGCAATGATTCAAGCTCAGGTAACAGTAACTTGATATTGGCAAGAGTCAAATAATTAGCTGACGGTATTTTATCCCAAGGTAACGCATTATCTAAGAATCGTTCACCTGTCTTATCAGCATACTTCATTTTATTCATTTCAATATCTGGTTCAACACCTTTTAATTGAGTGCTTCCACCATTAATACGATAAAACTTCTGAATAGTGTATTGAGCTCCTCCCAATTCAGGCCAATTCGGGTGTAATCTCGCATCAACTGGATAAGAAATGTTACGAGATGTTTGTACAGTTCCTTTCCCATAAGTTGTTTCGCCAACAATTAATGCACGTCCATAATCTTGCATAGCTGCAGAAAATATCTCTGAAGCAGATGCACTATAGCGATTAATCATGACAACAAGCGGCCCACTATACTCAATGCCTTTATTCTTGTCATCGTAAGTGATGACTTTTTGTAAATTATCACGAACCTGAACAACTGGTCCCCTATCAATAAATAAACCAGTCAAATTAATAACTTCGGTTAATGAACCGCCGCCATTATCACGTAAATCAATGACTAGACCTTGCAAATTTTCTTTATTTGCTTTCGATAAAAGAGATTCCACTTTTTCGGTTAATCCCATGTAGAAACTCGGTATTTCAATAACCCCTACTTTACCGCGCTGATTATCAATGATCTTCAATTTCGCTTCACGATCTTCAAAATGAATTTTATCACGAGTAAGCTCAATGACTTTGGCCTTACTATTGTTACCTGCTGGTAAAATTTCTAACTTAACTATAGTCCCTTTTGGTCCACGAATTTTATCGACAATATCATCTAAACGCCAACCAATAACATCTTCTATTGCAGAACGGCTTTGACCTACACCAATAATTTTATCGCCTACAGAAAGTAGCTTACTTTTTTCTGCAGGTCCACCTGTTACAAAAGACATAATTACTGTATAGTCATCTTGCTGGCTTAACGTTGCGCCAATACCTTCAAATGATAAACTCATTTCAGAGTCAAAATCTCGTTTTTTACGCGGTGCCAAGTAGCTAGTATGGGGATCGATTTCTCTTGCAAATGCATTCATAAAAATCTGAAAAGCATCTTCATTATTTGATTGAACTATCGTCTTTAAAACACGATTATAACGTTTAGTCAAAACTTCGCGGATCTCTTTCTCATTTTTTCCTGATAAGGATAAACTTAATTCGTCATATTTAACACGCTTATTCCAATAAGTATTAAGTTCAGCTTCAGAAGTTGGCCAAGCAATGTCTTCACGATTAAAATCAACTTCATCATTGGTAGAAAAATCCATTGGGCGTTGTAAAACTTCAAGTGCATATTGATAACGGCTATAACGTTTTTGTAAAAAAAGATTATAAATGTCATAAGCTGTTTTTAAATTGCCATCAATTAATTCTTGCCCTAAAGATTCTTGCCTATTTCGAAAGCTATCAACATCGCTTTGTATAAATATAAACTTATTGCCATCTAATAATTTAAAATAGCGGTCAAAAATCTGAGCAGAAAAAGCACCATCTAAAGCAAAATTACGATAATGTGATTGAGTAAAAAAATTAGTTACACGTTTAGCAACAACTTGGTGGATCTCATCTTGCTTCAAAACTGGAATTTGCTCTTTATTTTGTGGTTTTGCCTGAACATTTTGACCAGCAACACTCAAAATAAGACCAAGAGCAATGATACCTTTCAGTAATTTATTCATTCAAATTCTCTACTTATTGATAATATGTTCAGGTTTAACCGTTAATTCCATACCTGCCCCAATCTTTACTTTAATCTGCTCTTTTTCAATATTAATTATTTGCGCTTTTATAGGTTTTTTACCTATTAAAACTCTAATAAAATCACCATTTTTTAGAATTTTAGTTTTTTTAGAGGGAGCACGAGTAGTTTTACGTTTTTCTTTTGCTTGTTCTTTAAAACGCTCTTTAGCCTTTTCCTTACTCTCTTTCAACTGTTGTTGAGCATGTTCCATCTGTTCTTGGTTAATCGCCTCACTTGGGTTTCCATCTAAATCAACGCGATTAACCCCTTCTTTTATACTGTATAAGTAACGCCAACTCATTGTGTATGCTCTCAGTGCAGCACGTAACTTAGTTTTACTTAGCGCTTCATTCTCGTTTAAACGAGAAAGTATATCTTGAAAAATTCCAATCTTTAATGGTTTTGCTTCACCTTCAAGGGTAAAACAATTAGGAAATTGTTGAGATAAATAAACAATAATTTCTTTACTATTTGTTAATTGAAACTGACTTTCCATTGGTTATTCCATAGCAATTAAATTGAACTCTACATAGGTTAAAGTATATCGCAGCTTACACAATAACACTAATTATCTTTTTTCTGTTTGTTAATAAAAGTAATAAATTCTTTAATACCATTTCGCATCAACCATGAAGCAACAATAGATTGCTCATCAACGGATAACTGTTCAAACGCAGTCATCCATAGTTGTAAAGGCTCGATCGGCGAAACGACATAACTAGCACTTTCTTCCTCAATATATAACGCTTTTTTAACATTAAGCGGTAAACTACCTATATGATATTCTACAGCCTTACCGCGAACACCAACTCTTTTTCGGGCTGTCCAATTTTCAGCTCTCGCTTTTCGATTAACCCCTTGTATCGTTGATGGCATCCCTGCAATATTTGATAGCTCTTTTGATGAGAACCACTCTTTCATTTTTACTATCCCACTTTAACAAAATAAGAAAAAGTTATAGAAATTAAAGAAACTTTGATACAATAAATAAGAAATAAAAAATTATTATTAGCTAAAGTCCAATTATAAACTTACACGTTTTAGTAACTTAAGAGCATAACATAGATATACAAGGTTATAAACTAAGAGGAAATAAAAAATGAAAATAAAGTCTAATGATTGGCATCCTGCAGACATTATTGCCGCCCTAAAAAAGAAAGGTACAACACTTGCAAATCTATCACGCCAATCCGGTTTAAGCTCATCAACGCTTAGCAATGCATTAGTTCGTCCATGGACAAAAGGGGAGGTTATTATTGCTAAAGAATTAAATTTAGAACCTCACCAAATTTGGCCTAGCCGTTATATCGATCGAAAAACTAAGCAGCCAATAAAGCGAGTGTTGCGACAGAGCAAGGAATAAACTTTCAACTAAGCCATAATAAAAAAATGAACACAAAAAACACTATTAAGAAAATATGGAAACATAAAGAAACAAAATAACTGTTTCCATATTTTTATTATTAACAGCCTATTCTAATTAACTATTACCTTATTTTGCCAATAATAAACAACACAATCTCATCTTGAACGTTGCCCAACATGTGCTATTATTGGCAAACATCAAAGAATTAACTTTAAACAACGATACATGAAAAATTTAAAAAAGTTTCTTATTGCATTCTTATCTATCATAATTTTATCAAGTTGCTCAAAAAAGAATTTTTTAGAACAAGGAACCCCATTAAATAAAGAAAAAGTGAGCAAAATAGTCGAAGGTTCAACAACGGAATCACAAATGATTAAACTATTTGGTGAGCCAACAATTCGAAAAGAGATTAATTCAAATGAAATACAATGGACATATCAATATGTCAAAAAAAGTTCAACTAGTCATATGTTTATCGGTGAAACCCAATACAATATTGTTGAAGGAACTCTTGATGTTATCGTGTCAAAAGGCTTAGTCATTTGGTTTAATTATAATGAAGAACACAAACAGAAAAAATGGTAATTAAAGGACAATCCAATCCTAGATTTAGCCCTATAAATAATTTTGTGTATTTGCTTACTTTTAATACCTTGTAATATAAAATAAAATGGGAATTATCGCAGCAAGGCGGTTTATACCCTACTCGCCCTGAATTTAGCAGCGAAAAAGGAAGCATTAGGTTTATATTTGTCTGAAAACGAAATGGTGCATCTTTAGTTATCTATTTTGGCCGATTTGCAAAACAAATGAAAATAGCTTGCTCAAGCAGTGGTATTTGAGGTGGCAAATGCAAGAAAATACGGGCAATACTAACCCAAAATTTGAATTTAGCATTGTCACAGTTGATGATATTTTTCTCTAATCGTCTTGATAAGGTGCTCTCTTTGTGAATTAAACTGACACAGAATTATGAACAATCTCCACTCCTTCTATTGATTGCCAATGCAAAAAACATCATATTGATTTAATCATTTTCAGCGTAAATCTCTATAATCAACTGTTATTTAACTTAGTCTTCCTGTAGCATGCTCCTCACCAAAACTTGAGATAGATTTTTAGTCAAAGAATGAATATCATCACCCACCATTACAAAAAAACTTAAATAAAATCAATTGGTTTTCTGACTAATTTTTATCATACCGATTTACCATTCTTACTGTCTCATCACAGCCTTAGTCCATGATATCATGGACTAAACTTGGCGCGCTTAAACATGCATTAAATAAAGCATAATCCACCGCCTATTGTTTGAACACTATACTAAATTTTTACTTATATTGATTTAACATAGATATTGATCAGATAATATGCAGCATATAACCATAAGGATAAGTAATGCAGGTATTTATCAGCAAATGCGGAGGTATAAATCATATTGAATGCTTATTCGTTTTCTTGCTGAAAATTCAATATTGTTAGGTTTAAGCGACCGTACCACGACTGAGGTTTATCTTTGAACCTCACTTACTGTAATGAAGCCTAAGGATAACTTCCACAGCTAATTAATGCGCCTTTTCTGGTATACACATGTGTATAATTATAAACGCCTGATTTTAGAATTATTCAATTTAACCAAGATATGTATACTACCAACATCAAATAAAGAGTAATTTTTATCTCTTGGCTTGACAGCTTTTATTTGAGTGTCTGTTAATGGATGTGTTTTTCTTACCATAATTATTTTAGGTATACGAGATATATTGCATCCGTATACCTAAAAATTTGGGTTGTGAATGTACATTACTGATACTTGCAGGATAATAAAATTGATTTTAAGACCTGTTGTTACTAGGTTTGGCAGGCTTTAAGCGCTTTAAAGAATGTTACTGTTTATTGAATTGGTGGAGCTGGCGGGAGTTGAACCCGCGTCCGAAATTTCTACATCCTTGGTACTACATGCGTAGTTTGTTTTTAAATTTCATCAACCCGCTGCGAACAAACACGCTACTGATTGACTAGCTTGATTAAGTTTAATGCTTCCGCCCCAAGCAAGGCTTCCACACGATCTCGTTTAGGTTTGACTCCTCTTGATCCCCGTCCTACGAGCGGAGGCTAGGGAGAGAAGGCTCTATGCAGGTTATTAAGCTGCTAGTGCGTAGTTTTCGTCGTTTGCGACTATTTTTTTGCGGTTTATTTACGAGGCCTACCGCACCTCGGCATGCACCTTGGGTTTCGCAAATCCCGTCGAATCCAGAATCAGCCCCAAATGTGGTTAGTACAAATATAATATCTAGGCATTATAGGCGAATTCAAGTACGAATACAAGTTAGCTTGCTTTTAGGTTAATTTTGCGTTGCTGTATATCGTTATTTCTATAATTATATTAAGCATTTGTAGCATTCTTTTATAAAAAATCTTCAGGGAAATAGATGTTTTAGTATAAGAATAAATTTTATGAAC
>NZ_LZGZ01000216.1:0-1568 GCF_001690515.1 Gilliamella sp. Fer4-1
TAATAACATAAATTCTTTTGTCACAATACTACCTAAAAAGAGTTGGAATATTTTCAGAAGCCGAAGATACCAACAAAACAAACTTGATACAGACACCATTAGCTTTAGTGATATCAAAAACAAGCTGTATTTAATGTTAACTATATCTGGGTAAGTGGCGGTACAGATGGCATTGGTTCATTTTTTGGCGAGGATGAATGGTTAGTGCCTTAATATATACTAGGGGGTAGGATATGCCGAAGCGTCTGTAATGCGAATGGTGCAGTCATCATGCTATCAGAAGCAGAAACCTACTGAAGTAAAGTAACTTCAGTAGGAATTTCCGTCCTTTAGGGCAGGGAGGTGACAAAATTTGGGTAGATAAAGTGAATGCAAAATCTATTTTATTATTACCCGCTCTGCTGATGTAGCCTGTTTAATTTCACCCAATAGCCATGCTGTTTCACCATGGTTATTTAGTAAGGTAATTGTTTTATCGACCCATGGTTTTGGTATGGCAATAATTAAGCCAACACCACAATTAAAGGTGCGATACATTTCATGGCGGCTAACATTGCCTGCTTTTTGTAACCAATTAAATATAGCAGGCCATTGCCAACTTGTTTCATTAATTATCGCTTGAGTATTTTCAGGTAACACACGAGGAATGTTTTCCCAGAAACCACCGCCTGTTATATGTGCTATTGCATGGATATCAACTTGTGTAATTAAATCAAGTATGGGTTTAACATAGATTTTAGTCGGTGCTAGCAAGTGATCGGCAAGTGGTTTGCCGTCTAACTGTTCAGTGGCAGGGTTTACACCACTGACTTCAATAATTTTACGTACTAACGAATAGCCATTAGAATGAGTACCGCTTGAAGCTAATGCGATTAATGCATCGCCATCTTGCACTTTGCTACCGTCTATCATAGCTGATTTTTCAACTACACCAACACAAAATCCCGCTAAATCGTAGTCGTTACCCTGATACATACCTGGCATTTCGGCAGTTTCGCCGCCAACTAAAGCACACCCTGATTGTTTACAGCCTTCGGCAATGCCTGTTACTACTGTTGCTGCAGCATCGACATTAAGTTTACCTGTGGCATAATAATCAAGAAAGAATAAAGGTTCAGCACCTTGCACAATCAGGTCATTAACGCACATTGCCACTAAATCAATACCAATTGATTCATGGCGGTTTAAATCCATTGCCAGGCGTAATTTGGTACCCACGCCATCCGTGCCCGATACCAAAATTGGCTCTTTGTATTTTTGTGGAATAGCACATAACGCGCCAAAACCACCCAATCCCCCCATAACTTCGGGGCGCTTAGTTTCTTTTACAACCGATTTGATGCGATTAACAAGTTCATTGCCGGCGTCAATATCGACACCAGCATCTTTATAACTAAGAGAGTTGTTATGTGACACGGCAAGTTCCTTCCAATAAAAAATTGCTGTTTATTTTAGCAAGGATGATATTGATTGGCGATCTATTATTAGATAAAAGAATTAATTAAAATAATTAATTGTTTTCAAACCAACTTTCTAAAATAATGATTGCGGAAGTCGCATCTACATGA
>NZ_LZGZ01000217.1:0-3087 GCF_001690515.1 Gilliamella sp. Fer4-1
AAATAGACAGCCTGAGTTAAGGGGAGTGTTATCACCTTAGATGATTTAGATATGTTAAAAATAAAAAAGTAGCATAAACACGCTATTGTTAAATAAATTACTAATGGATTTGGGATGATTATTCGAATTAAACAACCTATAAAAACATTATTCATCTTGAGTTGCCTAACTAGTCTAGTTATTTGTTCTGCGCCTGCTTTTGCCGATGAAGAACAACGAGAGCCTCAAACTGATCTAAACGAGGATGTTAATGCCCCAGTTCAATTAACTGAGGATGAACGAATTGATATTATTGGTCCTAGCCAAATAACTGAGAAAATTTATCATAAAACGATTTTTTCACTTTCAGGTCAACCTAAATATTCAGCTAATTTTCAACATCTTGATTATGTCAATCCAAATGCGCCTAAAGGTGGTGCGATTAAGCTAGCTGAAGTTGGCTCTTTTGATAATTTTAATCGTTTTGCTAGCCGAGGAGCTCCTGAGCGGAGTTCGGGATCGTTATATGACACACTTTTTACCAATACTGCCGATGATATTACCAGTTTTTATCCACTTATTGCTACTTCAATAACTTATTCTGATAGTTATCGCTGGGCTGAAGTTTCAATTAACCCAAATGCTCGTTTTCAAGATGATCAGCCAATTACTGCACAGGATGTTGCGTTTACTTTTCACAAATTTATGACCGAAGGTGTGCCTCAATATCGTGTTTATAATAAAGGCATTACCGTTAAAGTGATAGATAATTATCGTTTGCGTGTTGATATCCCTAATTCTGATCGTGAAAAATTATTTTCATTTGTCGGTAGCATGCGAGTTATGCCAAAACATTTTTGGCAGAATCATGATCTTGCTGAACCTTTAAACACCCCACCTATTGGTAGTGGTCCTTACTATATTAGCGAATATAAATTAGGGCAATATGTTGTTTATCGACGTAATCCCAATTATTGGGCACGTAATTTGCCGATTAATAAAGGGTTAGATAATTTTGACGAAAAACGAATTGACTATTATATGGATGATAATATCTCGTTAGAAGCCTTTAAAGCAGGTGAATATGATTTACGAGCTGAAGATCAACCTAAAAACTGGTTTACTCAATATCAAGGAAAATATTTTGATGCTAACCACATTGTTAAACAAGAAAAACCCGTTCAAACGGCAACTGATACTAAGTGGTTAGCGTTTAATTTGCAAAAAGATCTGTTTCACGATGTTAAAGTGCGTGAAGCAATCACACTGGCATTTGATTTTGAATGGTTAAATCATGCATTTTATTATGACAGTTACAAAAGGCCTTATAGTTTTTTTGAAAACACAATCTATGCAGCAATCGGCAAGCCTAGCGAACAAGAGCTAAAATGGTTAAATGCTTATAAAGATATTATTCCAAAGCGTGCTTTTGGTAATGCTTATTATGTACCTAAAAGTGATGGATTGGGTTTTAATCGTGATAATTTATTAATAGCTGCTGAATTACTAAAACAAGCTGGATGGGTAATTAAAAAAGGTAAACTGATTAACACTAAAACACAGCAACCTTTTGAATTTGAACTGATTAGTTATCTTGGTAGTGATATTAAGTATGCAATTCCCTTCCAACAAAATTTAGCGCGCTTAGGGATCACCATGAAAATTACCTTATTAGATTCAGTACAACAATTACGCCGTGTTCGTGAGCGTGATTATGATATGGTTGCTCGTGATTATTATGCCGTCAATTACCCAAACTCTAATTTGCAGATACTTTGGGGGAGCGAGTATCTTAATTCATCGTGGAACGCATCGGGTTTGCATAACAAGGCGATTGATGGCATTATTGCTGAAATTACCAAAAATGTAGATAATCAAGAAGCATTAATCCCTCTAGGGCGAGCTCTTGACCGAATTCTAACGCAAGAGTACCCCATGATTCCAATGTGGTATAACAGTAAAACGTATTATGCATACTGGAACAAATTTGGGCAACCAGCCATACAACCGACTTATGCAATAGGCGTTGATAGCTGGTGGTATGATGCTAACAAAGCAGCTAGCCTGCCTAAAAATCGGAAACATTAATATGCTCAATTATCTTATTCGTCGACTTCTATTGATTATTCCAACATTATTTGTGATTTTAACTATCAATTTTTTTATTGTGCAAGTAGCCCCTGGTGGGCCTGTCGATCAGGCGCTTGCTATGATTGAAAATGGATCGCAAGCAGGACAAGGACTATTGCCCGGAAGCATTAGTTCATCGACATCAATTGAACAGTATAAGAATGAATCTAGCTATCGAGGATCAAGAGGGCTCGATCCACAAGTTGTCGCAATGATTGAAAAACAGTATGGTTTTGATAAACCAATATTTGAACGTTATGTTGACACGATCAAAAAGTATATTTCATTCGATTTTGGCAATAGTTTTTTTAAAAGTGAATCGGTATTAGGGTTAATTGTTAAAAGCTTACCTGTTTCGATTTCGTTGGGGCTGTGGAGCACACTAATTGTTTACCTAATTTCAATCCCTTTAGGCATTCGTAAAGCGGCGAAAGAGGGTTCTATATTTGACTTTTGGACAAGCACACTAATTATTATTGGTTATGCTATACCTCCTTTCTTATTAGCTGTATTGCTAATTGTGGTGTTTGCGGGCGGTAGTTATTGGGATATTTTCCCTCTACGAGGGCTTATTTCAAATCATTTTGAACAACTTGATTTTTGGGGCAAAGTGAAAGACTACGCATGGCATATTTGCTTGCCCACCATTGCAATGGTCATTGGTGGTTTTGCTTCGCTCACCATGCTGACTAAAAACTCATTTTTAGATGAAATTCGTAAACAATATGTCATTACTGCACGAGCTAAAGGTTTAAGTGAACGAAAAATTATATATAAACATGTTTTTCGTAATGCAACGTTACTGATTGTATCAGGCTTTCCTGCTGCTTTTGTTGGTATTTTATTTACTGGGTCGTTACTCATTGAAATTATCTTTTCGCTCAATGGGCTTGGTTTATTGGGTTATGAAGCTATTATTCAACGTGACTATCCAGTCATTTTTGGTTCTTTGTATATTTTTACGTTAATAGGGCTCAT
>NZ_LZGZ01000218.1:0-1930 GCF_001690515.1 Gilliamella sp. Fer4-1
CCGTTACTTAGATAAACTGGCCGAATATCATGGGTATCCATTAAAAATACGGGTCGATAATGGGCCAGAATTTACAGGAAAAACCTTTACCAACTGGGCTAAATCACATGATATAACCATTGATTATATCCAGCCCGGTAGCCCTTATCAAAATGGCTATATTGAACGATTTAATCGTACCTATCGTACTGAAGTACTCGATTTATATCTTTTTAACAACTTAGCACAAGCAAGGAGAATAACTGAAGAATGGTTAACGATTTATAACACCGAAAGACCGCATGAGGCATTAAATAACATGACACCGATTGAGTATAAAACACTAAAACAAGCAGCATGATTTTCTACGTGAGTTATGTACTAAGTTTGGGGTATTTACAAAATAATTGTATCTTGTTGTTTGATATGTTAAAAGTTAATAAAGTCTATTAAAAGAAAGGGAAATTTGCGAGATATCAAAATAGATTGGTAAAATTCAATAATAACTATTTTGGGTTTTATTTAAATTGATTTGATAATTCTGAAAGAAATCTGCGGTAATAACATTAACGATTATTGAAAAAAGGATCTGTCTTTATTATCAGGTAGCAACTTGTTGAAGATATCAAAGTTAGTAACGGGGGGATGTCCGTCAGCATCAATATTACTAGAATAAACACAATTTTACCACGCTATATTGAGCGATTTTTTCCTGAAAATTAATTAAATGCATACTTGCGTTAAATGGGATAGACTGAAAGCGGTTTAATTTCTTTCAAAACCTGACAGACTATTCGAACTAAAAACATATCAATAGTAAGCCAAAATTCTTTAACAATACTATAATTTACTGATTTATCAATAAACTGATTTGCAGGGTATGTATACTTTCTTGTTTATCCATGAATAATCAATGCTAAACTTAATATTACTTAGTTGAATTGGTACGCCAAATGAAAAAACTAACAATGCCAAGGTAATTATTCAAAAAATGCCCTGCATTTTTATCCGCTAAGAATATTATCATATAATCCAAAAATAACAAAAAGCGCTAATAATAATCAGGGTCTTCAGCCTTTATGTATTCGATTTAAGGTGTGGACATACCAGTGCAAATGTATTTGATCTTTTATCCCAAAAAGATACAATGTTAGACATATATAGAATTATATTAAATTTACCGTAGCTAGCTTCATTGATTTTATAATAACCATACGAATACTATGTGCAAATTATAAGGAAGGAATATGCTCAAAGCAAAACCGACTATATTTTTATTTCCTTTCGCTGGTGGTAATTCATCATCTTATAGTGTGATTTCTAACCAGCTTAGTTGTACATATACTGTGGTCGCAACTGAGTTGCCTGGTAGGGGAAGTTTATCTCGATACAAACCTCTTGAGGATATAGATAGTTTAGTTGATTATTTGTTTAACACTGTGATTAAACCAAAAATAACAGATGAAAAATATTTTCTCTATGGACATAGTATGGGTGGATTAATAGCTTATTTATTAGCTTACAAAATAAGTGCAACTTCTATCCAATTACCCAAACATATTATCATATCAGGGAAAAGCCATCCATCGTGTAAAACCAAAAGCCCCCTTGCTAATTTAGATTCTGATATTTTTTGGCAAGAAATCACAAAAATGGGCGGGACGCCTAATAATTTACTTTTGCATCAACAATTAAAAGATTATTTCGAGCCTATTCTAAGACAAGATTTTAAACTTATTGAAAAATATAACTTTATTAAACCACAAAAACGGCTGAAAGTACCAATGACTATTATGTATGGAGAGCAGGATAATATGAGTTTAGAATCAATTTATCGCTGGCAGGAAGAAAATGAAGAAAAAATTAATTTTATTGGTATGAGAGGTTCTCATTTTTTCATCTTTGAAAATGTTAAAAGGGTTACTGATTATTTAATTTCTATAGCATAGAG
>NZ_LZGZ01000219.1:0-22613 GCF_001690515.1 Gilliamella sp. Fer4-1
TTGTTGAATAAATAACCCTAAATTATGATCTAATGAAGCAGCAACAAAAGACATATTATCTGGTTTGGGTGAAATAATTGATTTCATTCTTTCGTCATCAAAACCATTTGGAGCATGAGTTGAAACGGTTGATACAAATAAGGCAAATGGTTGGTTATTTTGACGCATTTGCGTAATCTGTTTTTGCGCAACATCAAAAATATCTTTGTCATATAATCCAAATGGTGCTGTTGGGTATTGCCCAACGTAATTTTTTTCCGAAATAACTTGCATACCCAAAAGCTCAGCAATATGCCCAATACCAGCAAAATCAGGGCTAGGCATCACATAACGGGTTTGATATCCAGCTTGTTTTAGCACATCACCCAAACTAACTAAGTTTGTTTGGTTTGCACGCATTAATGGGGATGTTGTGTAACCGCCAATTAAAAATGGCATGCCGGTCATATAAGTATACATGGAAGCAGTCGTCCAAGTGCTTCCAGGGCTCATTGGCATATTGGCAAAAAAAGTATAATCTTGGCAAAGATGTCGTAAATTAGGTGTAATATCTTCAAAGTCGAGAAAACCTTGTTCAAACGATTCTAATGATAACACAATAATATTTTTACCTTGTTGGCTAACAAGCTGGTTTTTATTGATGTAATTAGTCATATTGAGTGATTGCAATGCTTGCTCAAATGGTTCGCGCGGAGCACTAGTAACCTGATATATTTCATATAACCGGCTTAATGGTCCATTGTGGTAACTGATTGAAAATATAGCGATAACAGCGAGTAATATGCGAGGCAATAATCGGCATTTTCCTTTACACCAATTAGCGAGTTTTAATAGTAAAAAAATGAAAGAAAAAAAGACTACAATGACCAGAACGGATTGCAATTTAAAAATAAATAGCCCTTCTATAATATCATTTATATTTAAATTCACATAAAACTGATAATCAATAAATCCACCACTAAAGTAGATAGAAGTTAGCTCCATTACAATAAAAATCGTTAATAAAGTTACGTTTAAAAATTGCCATTTTTTCTTTTTAAAGAGCGAGGCAAAAACAATTGTGATAATAAAAAGAGGTAAAACAATGAATGTCGATAATGGCATAAGATTTGTTACTCAATTACTCAAAAATCAATTTTGCTAAAGTATATACTCAATACACAAAAAAATAAAAATATCGGTTAATGCTGTTTAATTTATTACATTATCTTCATGACCTAACCTTGAAAAATGCTAATGATAAAAACAGACTTTTCATATATCAAATGATAATTATTTGCATTTGATATTGATAATTGAAACCGTTAGCAATAAGATATCGCCAATAATGTCAAATATTAGGTCTCATTATGTCTTGTTATATACGAAAATTAGCTTTAATTCTATTATCATCGTTGATTCCTTTCGCATTATGTTATGCCGATATTTCATTGCCTAAGCCACAAATAAAAGATGGAATGAGCTTATTTGAAAGCTTAAAAAAACGTGCTTCAACACCTGGTGGCGGGTTTCCTACTGGTAAGATTTCTGATGAGGAACTTTCACAAGTGCTTTGGGCAGCAAGTGGGTTGAACCGAGGTAAAACAGGATGGACAGTACCAATGGTTAAAGGTAAGCCACCTTATGTACGAATTTATATTGCTGGTGAAAAAGGCACTTTTTTATATGAGTGGGAAGGTCATTATTTAAGAGAAATTAATAATAAAGATATTCGCGCTAATATTGGTTTGCAAAATTTTACTAAGCGAGCCACCTATTCATTAATTTTTGTGTCAGATGCTAATGTATTGGCTGATATAAATTCCGAAGAAAGTACTCACTTTAATTATACTGCTGTTGGCGCAATGAGTCAGAATGCTTATTTAGCTGCGGCAGCATTGAAATTAAATGCTCGTTATATTCATTCCATCAAGTCAGATGCCATAATTCAAGCACTAGAATTGCCTGAAGATCGCCAGCCTCTTGGTATGCTGATATTAGGAAAATAAAAGGCAATTAAATAATTATGAAAAAATATTTAACACTGGTTTTATTATTTATTGCAAGCTTAATTGCTTTTGCGCCAACCTCTTATGCACAAGCAAAAAAGTATGAAAGTTGGAATGCCATTGTTGATGAAATGGATGAAATTTTAAATGATGCTTATGATATCTATTTCATGACAGATGTTGAACGTGCAAAAGCCCGCGTTAATGAAGCTTATTTTGGCTTTTATGAAAAACATGGTGTTGAGCGTGCTGTTATGTCTTATATTTCGGGAAAACGAGGCACTGATACCGAATACCAATTTGCTAAAATTAAACGATTAATGACAAATGGCGCTCCCAATAAAGTTGTTCGAGCAGAAATTGACACTATTTTAAAAATGTTGCATCAAGATGCTAACGAATTGGATGGTAAAAAAGAGAGTGGCTGGCGTGTTTTATTCGCATCGTTTATTATCATCTTTCGAGAAGGTCTTGAAGCCATTTTAGTGATTGCGGCAATATCAGCTTATTTAGTGCGTTCTGGTAATATTGCTATGCTCAAGGTGGTATATATGAGCTCAGTTGTTGCAGTTTTTGCCAGTATTTTAGCTGCTATTGCCCTTTATACTGTGTTTGATATCAGTGGTGCAAATCAAGAAATTATTGAAGGCGTCGCTATGCTTTTGGCAACGATAGTGTTATTTTTTATTAGTAATTGGATGTTTTCAAAGGCAGAAGCTGAGATTTGGAAGAGTTATGTTGAAGGAAAAGTACAAACTGCTGTTTCATCTGGTAGTTGTTTAGCTTTAGGTTTCGCTGCTTTTCTAGCTGTTTTTCGTGAAGGAGCTGAAACAATTTTATTTTATCAAGCCATGATTACTGAAGCTAAAGAACACATACATATGGTTTGGTATGGACTTGTGATAGGAACGATTGTTCTTGCAATTATTTTTGTTGTTATTCGTTTTGGTACTATGAAGTTACCAATCAAACCTTTCTTTATAGGCACAAGTATTTTGATGTATATCATGGCGATAGCTTTTGCTGGTGGTGGAGTGAAAGAACTCCAAGAAGCAGATATTATTACTGTTACGCCTGTTGATTTTGTGCACTCTATTGAAGTATTAGGTATTTACCCAACAATCGAAACTTTATTACCACAAGTTGTTATGATATTTATTGTGTTAGTGTCAGTTATGTATTACAAATTTCAATGCAACCATAAAAATGAAAAATGGTAAGCATGACTAATATTATTTAATTCAAACCATTTGGAATGTATGGTTAGAATATTGCATAAATATTATGAAAATAAAAAGTAGTCAAAAACAACGTGAAGGAGTTTTCAATGAAAAAATTAGTTTTATCAGCGAGTATTACCTCAATGCTTGCTTTATCTTCATTTGCTCACGCAGCGGCGCCAGCACCAAGTGAACAAAAAGGATTTGAGGAGTTTCCAATTGGTGATGAAGTCACTGTTGGCCCATTACACATTGGTGCTGTTTATTTCCAACCAGTGGATATGGAGCCAGTTGGTATGGGGGGGCTTCCTGCATCAAAATCAGATATGCATATTGAAGCGGATATCTCGGCTGCTGAAGGTAATAATTTAGGTTATGGTGTCGGTGATTTTGTACCTTATTTAACCGTTAAATATAAAATTCAAAAACAAGGCAGTGATAAAGCTATCGAAGGTAACTTTATGCCTATGAATGCATCGGATGGTCCTCATTATGGTAATAATATTAAGCTTGACGGTGCTGGTAAATATAAAGTTACATTTATTATTGAAAATCCAGAAAAGCAAGGTTATTTGTTACACGTAGATAAAGAAACCGGTGTCGAGGGGCGTTTTTGGAAAAAACCAATCGAAGTTTCTTGGGACTTTGATTATATCCCACGTGCATGGTAATTATTAGAAAAAACTAAGTATAATTATATTTAATAATTGATCATCAGTTATGGTGAGTTTGTGCTCACCAATAACATTTGCAATAGCTAGGCAATAAATATGCTTCAATATCTTATTAATATTACCGATAATACTTTCGTTCCTGTAATGATGATGGCACTACTGAGTGCTGCGATTGTAAAATCAACACTTGATTATGGTAAAAAGAGTATTTTGTTCGGTTTTATATTGGGATTTATAGTAGCATTAATTTATGCCATTTTAAAACGTAATACTGGCTTCGCGGTTCGTGAGTTTTATGATCTTGGAGTAATTACGCTTTGGGTTATAATTGCTATACCACTAATGGCTAGCATTTACTTACAAAAAACTATTGATAACTGCGTTGGCATAATCTTATTTTCACTCCTATTTGCGCTTGGTATCGGCTTGATAAGTGCCCAGTACTTACCCAATTTAATACTCTATCCATTCGAATTTTCAGTCGGGATGGATTCTATATTTAATAATGATTACTTGTTTAAATGGGTTGGTTATAGTTTTTCTTTGCTTGTTGTTTTGCTAACAGGATTATTTATTTACCGCGTCTGCGATCGCTTATCTGCTAAATTTGTTTTTGTCATTACTTCACTGTCTATCATTATTTTTACTATCCAAAACAGTATTAATATTCTACAAATTCTAATTGTTAGGCGCTTTATTTCATCACAACCATGGATGATGGAATTAGTCATTTTTATCCTTAGCCATGTTAATTTCTTCACTTTTATTTTTATGGCAATTGTGCTTGGTTTAGCTTTAACCTTGTTCATAAAGTCAAAAACCACCTCATTAGTAGGCAGCAACCCTGCTCAAATTCGCAAACTTAAAGCGCAATTGCGCAACGATAGAAGAAATGCGCTATTGATTATGGCAGGTTCGGCAATAACCGCTTATACCGTAACGCGTGCTCGTTATATTTTTGAAAAAGGAGTAGAACTTACACCAGCAGAACCAATATCGCCTAATAGTGATGGATTAATTGTTATTTCTCTTGATAAAGTCAACGATGGTAATTTGCATCGCTATGGTTATCAAGCAACGGATGGTACCTTAGTTCGCTTTATTATCATTAAAAAAAGCGATAACGCTTATGGCGTTGGGTTTGATGCTTGCGATATTTGCGGTGCAAGCGGTTACTACCAACGAGGTGAGCAAGTCGTTTGTATTTTATGTGATGTAGTGATGAATATTGCTACAATTGGATTTTCTGGTGGTTGTAACCCTGTACCGCTTAAATATGAAATTATTGACGGCAATATGGTGATTCGTCCAGCTAACCTTGAAGCAGAGAAAAACCGTTTCAAATAAAAGCGTATTAAAAGGAATATTGTATGTTTTATAGAATGTTATTAAGTGTTTTAATTCGCCAAAAAAAGAAACTTTTTCTTATTGCCTTAACGGTTGCATTGGGTGTTTCGCTTGCTACTGCTATGTTAAATGTAATGTTTGATGTAGGAGACAAAGTTAATCAAGAATTAAAAGCTTATGGTGCTAATTTAAACATTGTTCCTCGTGGTAATGCCATTATTAATGAAATGTATCAACTCGACAATGATGGTAGGCAACATGCACTACAATATATTAAGCAAGAAGATCTCGTGAAAATTAAAATGATTTTTTGGGCTTACAATATTGTTGATTTTGCACCTTTTTTAACAACCCAAGCTACCTTCAACGATAAACCTGTTACAGTCGTTGGAACTTGGTTTAATAAACACCTCAACATACCAACAGGTGATCAAGTCGATACAGGTATATTAGCCATGAAGTCATGGTGGGCAATTGAAGGTAACACTATGACTGATGAGAATATACAAGGCGTTATGGTGGGGGAATCTATTGCTAAACAGTGGAATTTAGAGCTAGGAGACTCAATCGATATCGTCTCACCTCAAACAAACAAAAAGATCACATTGAAAATTAATAATATTTTTCATAGTGGTGGAATTGAAGATACGCAGATTTTTGTGTCGTTACCTGTTGCACAAGATCTTGCTAATAAAAAAGGACTGGTTGAACGAGTTGAAGTAAGTGCATTAACCACACCTGAAAACGAACTTGCCCGCAAAGCAGCACAAGATCCAAATAGTTTATCAAGAACAGAATGGGATACATGGTATTGCACCGCTTATATTAGCTCAATTGCTTATCAACTAGAAGAATTAATGCCAGATGTGCGTGTTAAAGCCATTATGCAAGTGGCTGAATCTGAAGGTTCTATTTTACAAAAAACTCAACTATTAATGTTATTACTCACTATTTTATCATTAATTTGTTCTGCGCTGGCCATTTCGAATTTGGTGACAGCTAATGTGATAGAGCGAAGTACCGAAATTGGTTTATTAAAAGCACTTGGCGCAACCAATACGACTGTTGCTATGTTAATACTCACTGAAATTTTGATTATTGCCTTACTCGGTGGCGTTTTGGGTTATTTTATTGGCCTTGTTTTTGCGCAAATTATAGGTTATACCGTATTTGGTTCATTTGTTGAACCTAAAATGATCATTGTTCCGTTAGTTATAATTATGGTTTGCCTAATCACTTTTTTAGGTAGCTTACCCGCATTGCGTATTATGATGTTTTTACGCCCAACCGATGTGTTACATGGCCGATAAGATGAAAGGTAAGTATTATGATCAATAACAATAAACGCTTTATCATTAAAATGGTGCTAAGTTCACTTATCCGTCGCCGTTCGCGTATCACTATTGCCTTGCTTGGTATTACCATAGGTGCGACTGTACTGCTTGGTATGATTACACTTTGTTATGATATACCAAGACAAATGGGACAAGAATTCCGTTCTTATGGTGCCAATCTTCTATTATTGCCAACTAATAATCAACCAACTGTGGCAATAGCTGATGTCAATAAAGCGGTAAACCTTCTACCAAAAGATAAATTGCTTGGCGTCACTCCATTTCGTTATGATTTAATTCGTAGTAATCAGCAACCTTATACGATTGTGGGAACAGACTTTAAACAAATTACTAAAACCAGCCCCTATTGGCGTATTGAAGGAACATTACCACAAAATTCACATGAAATACTTATTGGTACTGATATTGCTAACTTTGCTAAATTAACCATTGGTAGCACTATGCCGATTACTGGTAAATCTAAACAAGATTCTCGCTTTGATGAAGAACTTAAAATTACGGGTATTGTTAAAACAGGACGGGCAGAAGATGGTTTTATCTTTATTGACTTACATGAGTTAGAACAGCTACTTGAAGAAAACGAACAAGCAGAAGTTATTGAAGTCAGTATTACTGCCACAGAATCAGAGCTAAAACACTACATTGAAGTCATTAAAAATCAAATGACAGCACTTGAGCCTCATTTAATTAAATGGGTTACAACATCAGAATCGTCGGTATTAAGTAAGTTATCTTCACTACTTTACTTAGTTACTTTTATTGTGCTGATACTTACCATGATTTGTGTTGCTACCACCATGATGACAGTGGTTATGGAGCGTCGTCAAGAAATTGGTCTTAAAAAAGCAATAGGCGCAAATAATAAAAGTATTGCCAAAGAGTTTTTAGCTGAAGGATTAGTTTTAGGTGTCGTAGGAGGAATTATAGGTGCTATTTGTGGGCTTGTCTTTGCTCAAATTATAAGCAATAGTGTGTTTGGGCGCTCCATTATTATTGAGTTTTATTTAATCCCAACCACGATTATTATTTCAACGATAGTAACAGTCATTGCATGTTTAATTCCAGTAAAACGTGCACTTGAAATAGAGCCTGCGTTAGTGTTACGTGGCGAATAGGATATAAAGTATGAATATACTCGAAGTAAACAATGTGTCTAAGATTTATGGTTCGCTCCATGCGCTTTCTGAAGTGAATTTAGTGGTTGAAGAAGGCAAATGGTTATCAATTATGGGGCCATCAGGCAGTGGTAAAACCACTTTGATGAATATTATTGGTTGTATGGATAAACCTTCATTGGGCTCAGTCATTTTGGATGGGCAAGATATTACTCAACTTTCTTTGTCAGAGTTAACCGAGATTCGCCGAGATAAGATAGGACTAATATTTCAACAATTTCACTTAGTATCATATTTAACTGCTTTGGAAAATGTGATGGTTGCACAATATTATCACAGCATGGTTGATGAAAAAGAAGCTATGCAAGCATTAGAGCGAGTTGGACTTGCTACACGAGCTAAACATTTACCAAGGCAGCTATCAGGCGGTGAACAGCAACGTGTATGTATTGCCAGAGCATTGATTAATTACCCCAAATTAATTTTAGCCGATGAGCCAACTGGTAATCTAGATGAAAGTAATGAAACGATGGTCATGAATTTACTGCATCAGCTTCACGAAGAAGGTAGCACAATAATAGTCGTTACTCACTCTCCAGAAGTGTCAAAACATGCTCAAACTACAGTAGTACTTGAGCACGGCAAAATTGCGCGTGTTATAAACAACTAATCAACAATGGGTTATCGTATATGAAAAATCGTATTATTTCGTCAAGTATTTTTATAGTTATTGGTGTGTTAATCATTTTATTTCCATTATATATATTGCCAGTTTGTCCACCGCCTGAAGCTGTAGCCACACCGATTGATACAATGAGTAGCACTAGTAGTGAGCTTGCGCATAGTGGGCACATGCATGCTAGTACAGGAAAAATCATGAAATGTTTTTGGACAGCCAGAGCTGAAATCGGCATTGGTTGTTTAGTGATAGCCATTGGTGCATTGCTACTAATTAGTCGTACTGCTTTTGTGCGAATGGGATTAAGTATGGCCCTCGCGTGTATTTCTTTATTAGCGGCGGCTATACCAACAATTCTAATTGGTGTTTGCGGTAATGAAATAATGCGATGTAATATGGGGTCTAAACCAGCCTTGGTTTTATTATCAGGTTTATTATTTATTGTCGCTGTTATTAACATCTATTACTTAGATAAAAGAACGAAAAATTGATAGCGTTTTGTTAGCAAACAAAGACCACACTTATCTTTATCAGATAAAGATAACATTTAAATCCAATAAGCAGGAAAGTCAATATGCACGTAAAACCGATCACCATGGCAAATTTAGCATGGCGAAATATTCAGCGGCGACCGTTTAGAAGTTGCTGTTTGATTATCATCATTACGCTTTTTTCGGCAACGTTATTTGGTGGAAGTATACTGATGAAAAATCTCAGTCTTGGTATTACTGGCATGGCTAATCGGTTAGGAGCTGATATTCTTATTGTCCCCCATGGTTATGAAAAAAATTTAGAAGTTGCCTTATTGCGTGGTGAACCGAGTAGTTTTTATTTAAAAGTTGATTTGATCGATAAGATAAAAGCGATCAAAGGCATCAATGCTATTTCGCCACAACTGTTTATTGCATCGCTAAATGCAGGTTGTTGTTCATCTAAAGTCCAATTAATTGGTTTTGATCAGCATAGTGATTTTGTGATTAAACCTTGGTTGCAATCACAACTCTCAGCGCCTCTTACTGACAATCAAGTCGTTGTCGGTTCAAAAATTAGCGCTAATGCAGGCAGTGAAATCATGTTTTTTAATCGCCCATTTAAAATCGCTGCAAAAATGGATAGTACTGGTATGGGCTTCGACACGTCAGTCTTTATGACCATGCAAGCAGCGCAATCATTAATGAAAGAAGCTAAGTTAATTGAAGGCGATATTGACCATTTTGCAGATTATGCTTCGTCAATTTTTATCAAAGTTAATTCTGATTATCAGTCTAAAGACATTGTTAATCAAATTATGCCTAAATATGCTATTGACTATAATATTGACTTTATCATGACTAAAGGCATGTTAAGCAATATATCTAAATGGTTAACCAGCTTTTCAACTATTGTTTATAGTCTATCGGCTATTTTTTGGATTCTGGCAATTATTGTGATCTTTGTTATTTTTTCATCTTCACTTAATGAACGGAAACGCGAAATCAGTTTATTACGAATATTAGGTGCTTCACGCCGTGATCTAGTCAAAATGTTGTTACGAGAATCTTTAATAATCAGTGCATTAGGTGGTATTGCCGGCATCATAATCGCAACAGTGTTACTCTATGCATTTAGCTTATTAATTTGTCAATCAATCGGTTTGCCGTGTATGAATATTTCATTATTTGATGCACTATTATATGCAATAATAGTTTTTATTCTTACGTTAATCATTGCCCCGTTATCAAGTACCTATAGTACATTATCTATGACTAAATTTGATACTTACAGTACGCTTAGAGAGGGCGAATAATGTTACTAAATGTCAAAAATCTACGTAAAGATTATTACCGTGGCCAGCAAACCTTTTCAGCAGTAAATAATGTCAGTTTTTCAATGAAAAAAAATGACTTTATTTGCATTATGGGTAAATCGGGCAGCGGTAAAACAACATTACTTAACATGATTGCAGGATTACTCACACCAACACAAGGCAAGATCACCGTTAATGAAACCAACTTATTTGAACTTAATGATCAACAGGTATCGGCATTTCGCAATCAGCATATTGGTTATATTCCACAAGGTAGTAGTTTACTCCCTAATTTAACTGCGCTAGATAATATCCGCTTGCCTTTCTATTTAACTAAGCGTTCCAATGATAACAGCCTAAGTTACGCACAAAGCCTGCTTAAAAAAGCTAAAATAAGTTATTTACAAGATGCTTATCCCGCCAATATGTCTGGTGGTGAAATGCGGAGAGTTGCTATTTTACGTGCATTAATTTGTCGTCCACAAATCATTATAGCTGACGAACCAACCAGTGATCTTGATGACGAAAGCTCGGCGGATATCATGCAACTATTAACCGAAATTAACCAGCAAGGCACAGCCTTATTAATTGTCACCCATGATAATGATGTAGCTAGTTATAGCCAAACAATTTTGAAAATGTCGGCTGGAAAATTTATTGATTAAATAAGTCGATTAACACAACGCTAAGTCAAAATGGGGGAATTTAACTTGTTTGCTTTACAACAATAGAGGATTACAACCCATTTCAATCATAATTTTATTTAGTTTTAACAGTGGTAACCCGACTAACGAATTAATATCATTACCTTCTAGTTTATCAAATAAGGTAATACCTAACTCATCACATTTAAAACTACCAGCGCATTGTAAAGGCATCTCTTTGCTAATGTAGGCATCAATTTCTGAATCAGTTAAATGTCGAAAGGTCACTTTAAACGGTTCGCAAATGGTGGTTTGTTGTTGAGTTTTGGTATTAATTACTGTCATACCAGTATAAAAATAGAAAGCTTTACTACTGCTTTGTCGAAGCTGTTTGCGGGCATTATCAATTGTATGTGGTTTGCAAACAATATTACCGTCTAACACCCCCACCTGATCTGAACCAATAATTAAACTATCAGCAAACTGCGTCGCTAATGATTGGGCTTTAAGTTCAGCTAACCGAACTACCAATTGCTGAGCTGATTCGCCGACTAGCGGTGTTTCATCGCATACAGGTGGCACACACTCAAAAGGGATAGCTAATTTTTCGAGCACTTTTTTACGGGATACAGATGTTGATGCTAATATGATTCTCATTTTAATTTTCTCTTAAAATCCAAGCGGAAGGATGCGCATTAAAACCGATATAAGCATAATAATCAACTGACTGTGGTGCAGCTAGTAGAGTAATTGAACATGATTTACCAGTATTGTTTTTCACTTCTTGAATTAATTGCTTACCGATACCTTGTCGTTGGTAATTTTCATCCACTGCAAGATCTGCCAAATAAGTGATATAAACAAAATCAGTTAAACAACGTGCAATACCAATCAATTTCTCATCATGCCAAGCGGTTATCACCAAATTAGCATTATCTAACATAGCTTGAAAGCGTGCAGTATCGGTAAGAGGACGACGTTCACCTAACGAACAATGACGATAAAGGGTAATTGCTTGTTTGAGTGTCGGTTTAACATCAGAACGATAAATGATGTGCCTCATATCATATACCTTTATTTGGGTTATGGCTCTTGTAATAACCAAAATTAGCAAGTTTACTTAGTTATTAACATTGGATTTAATTGCCATAGCACATTTAAAAAATATGTAATTCCAAATTTTAGCGTAGCTTTAAAATTTTATCGATCTTGTAAATAATTTTGTGTATTTGCTTATTGTTAACATATTGTAATATAAAAAACAGACAAATAAAAATGGATAAAAAATATTCATAATATCTACTATCAAAATTAGCTAACAATAGAAAAACTCAAGACGACTTAGATAAGTTAATGGTTATTTTTAATAAACTGGCTATCGAAAAGCGCCTTAATTCAGAGATGGACGAATAGTTATGCCATGATAAATATCATAAAAAATTAGGCAGCCATCTGCGATCAGCGTAATGGCTACAACTAAAAGCTATGCTCATTGACGATGATGGTAAGTTGGAGCTACTCATCCCACAATGAGTCAATCGCCCAAAACTGGGAAAAAATACTAATTGATGATTTAATCAATTTTTCCCATACATCGGCTCGCTCATTTTAGTTGATAACTCAAATCTTTTTTAAAATAAGAGAATCTTAGCGAGCCGAAATAAAAACAACATGGCTTATTTTGGGCTTTCAGTGTTGTTGCATATTGATAAAAGGTAACTTTTTTATAAAAGTATTATAAAAAAACAACAAAACTGCTAATTAGTTTAGCTTATTTATATAATCACCTTGAATTAGAAAATGATTTATCAACATTTAAACAAATATTGTTATTTTTGATGTAACCACTCAGCGACTTGTTTAGCAAAATAGGTTAAAACACCATCTGCACCAGCGCGTTTAAAACAAAGTAAAGATTCCATAATTGCTAATTTTTCATCTAACCAACCGTTTTGGATTGCTGCTGTTAACATGGCATATTCCCCTGATACTTGATAAGCAAATGTGGGCACAGCGAAAGTTTCTTTCACTCTTCGAACTATATCAAGATAAGGCATACCTGGTTTAACCATGACCATATCTGCACCTTCACTTAAATCCTGATAAATTTCTTGTAATGCTTCACTACTATTCGCAGGATCGAGTTGGTAAGTTTTTTTATTGCTGCCTTTTATATTTTTAGCAGAGCCGACCGCATCGCGAAAAGGTCCATAAAAACTTGATGCATATTTTGCTGAATAAGCCATAATTTGCGTATTAACAAAGCCTTGTTTTTCTAGCTCATCACGTATTGTACCAATGCGTCCATCCATCATATCGCTTGGTGCTATAATGTCAGCACCTGCTTCTGCTTGCATTAACGCTTGTTTAGCAAGCGTTTGAACGGAAATATCATTTTGTACATACCCGTGTTCATCAATAATTCCATCTTGTCCATGTGTAGTATAAGGATCAAGAGCAACATCGGTGAGTATGCCTAGCTCTGGGAATTCTTTTTTTAATGCTCGGATAGCTTTTGGTACTAATCCATTTTCATTATACGCTTCTTGCGCTAGCAATGATTTTTTTACCGGATCAATAGCAGGAAATAATGAAAGGACAGGGATCCCTAATTTAACTATTTGTTCCGCTTCTTTTAATAATACATCAATACTCATTCGATTAACGTTTGGCATTGAACTTACCCGTTCAGTTGTATTATTCCCTTCAACAATAAAGACTGGATAAATTAGGTCATTAACTGTTAAGCTATGCTCAGCAAGCATACGACGACTAAAGTCATGAACTCGGTTACGACGTAAGCGACGTTGTGGGTATTGACCTGTAAATGATGGCATGAAAAACTCCTGTTTATTCTTAATGAGATTTGATTTATTATCTGACGCTATATTTTGATTAGCAAATTAATTTGTAGTCTGATAATAATTCTATTTTTTACTTTACAACATATATCGATTAGGAGTAAAATTACGCACTAAATTTTAGTCCCTTGTGATATTAAATAAATTTGAGGTGAGAGGCACATGCCAGTAATTAAAGTACGTGAAAATGAACCTTTCGATGTAGCATTACGTCGTTTCAAACGTTCTTGTGAAAAAGCAGGAGTTTTAGCTGAAGTTCGTAATCGTGAATTTTACGAAAAACCAACCACTATTCGTAAACGAGCAAAAGCTGCAGCTGTTAAACGTCATGCTAAGAAATTAGAAAGAGAAAACGCTCGTCGCACTCGTCTATATTAATAGTTTTAAAATTATTTATACTGAAAATTGGAATTGATATTAAAATCAATTTGTTATCTTCTAATATAAAGAATTCTAACAAGCCGTATTTTTAATACGGCTTGTTGCCTTTCTGTAACAGCAAAATTGGTTAAAATTTATCATGAAAGGTTTTATTCCTCGCGATTTCACCTTAGATCTAATTGCTCGAACCAATATTTTGGATGTCATTAGCAAGCGCGTCAAAATGAAAAAAAAAGGGAATAATTATTTTGGTTGTTGCCCTTTTCATGATGAGAAAACCGCCTCTTTTTCACTTAATGAGAAAAAGCAGATTTATTATTGTTTTGGGTGCGGTGCCTCTGGATCTGTTGTTAATTTTTTAATGCAATATGAACGGTTATCTTTCCCTGAAGCTATTGAAGAATTAGCTAGCATGCAAGGTATTCAGGTACCTTATATTGATACTGATAATAGTCAAATAGATCAATCAAAGCATATCGAATCTAGAAATGTGCGCCGTGACTTGTATGCATTAATGGCTAAAATTACTAATTTTTATCAACAGCAATTGGCCTTGCCAACATCCATAGAAGCCCATAAATATCTTGAACAAAGAGGGCTTAATGCCGAAATTATCGCCAGATATAAAATTGGTTTTGTGCCTAATGAATGGCGATTAACATCACAAAATGTGGTTAAAACAAAAGCTGAAGCTGCACTTTATCAGCAAGCGGGTATGTTAGTAACCAATGATAGCCGTAACCAATATGACCGTTTTCGCGGGCGAATCATGTTTCCTATTCGAGATAGGCAAGGAAATGTTATAGCATTTGGTGGGCGAACTATCATTAATGATCCTGCAAAATATATTAATTCGCCAGAAACGCCTATTTTTCATAAAGGTTTTCAGCTATATGGACTTTATGAAACACTTGAAGTTAATCGTAACCCTCAGCAACTTGTAGTGGTTGAGGGTTATATGGATGTGGTTTCGCTTGCTCAATATGGCATTGATTATGCTGTTGCCGCTTTAGGTACGGCAACATCAGAAGAACATATTAAATTGCTGTTTAGAGCTACAGATTCGGTAATATTTTGTTATGATGGTGATAATGCTGGACGAAACGCTGCTTGGCGAGCTTTGAACGTTTTATTACCTTGTTTAATCGATGGAAAGAAAATTACCTTTGCTTTTTTACCTCAAGATGAAGATCCGGATACTTTTGTGCGTAAAGTTGGTAAAGAGGGTTTTGAAAAATATTTAAATGAAGCGCCAAATCTATCAAAATTTTTATTTGATGAGCTTTTAAAGCAAGTTGATTTAAAAACGGCTGAAGGAAAAGCGAAATTAAGTTCGCTAGCTTTACCGTTGCTTGATCAAATTAGAGCAAAAGCTTTCAGATTAAATTTATTACAAAAATTAGGTAATTATTTAGGTTTACTTGATGTTTCTCAACTAGAACAATTGTTAAATGAAAATCGTTCTAAAAAAGATGAAAAAGCCAATGAAAATACACCTAGAACACAAATAAAATTAACTACGATGCGCATTTTAATTGGTTTATTACTTCAATACCCAAATCTTGCTGAGCAAGTTTCTGATCTCAATGCAATTCGTCAAGTTAACATGGCTGGAATTGAGATTTTTATCGAATTGCTTGAATTATGCCAACGTTATCCCAATATAACAACAGCACAAATATTAACAGAATGCATAGACAGGCCGTTTTACAAACAGTTAAGCCGTTTATCAACATGGGAGCACCATTATCAAGATGATGAAATAAGCTCAACTTTTTCACATACTTTAAAAGAGTTGTATGATAATATACTCGCCCAAAGGCAAGATGAACTGATCGCAAAAGAGAGAGTCTCTGGCTTAAGTGCCGCAGAGAAAAAAGAATTGGCGACTTTAATACTTGTTTTATCAAGAAAAGACTAAATATATAGGCTATATGTAGACTCCAACTATTAGTCTACATATATAATATAGATGACCAAATAACTAAAGTGGATACCTTTTATGGAGCAAAATTCTCAATCACAGCTAAAACTCCTGATCATTCGAGGTAAGGAGCTAGGATATTTAACCTATGCTGATGTCAACGATCACTTGCCGGAAGAGATTATTGATTCAGATCAGATTGAAGATATTATCCAAATGATTAATGACATGGGGATTCAAGTGCTTGAAGAAGCCCCAGACTCTGATGAACTACTACTTTCAGATAATGTCCCTGATGAAGAGGCTGTTGAAGCTGCAACTGCCTTAGTATTATCTAATGTTGAATCAGAAATTGGTAGAACAACTGATCCTGTTCGTATGTATATGCGAGAAATGGGCGCGGTTGAACTACTAACACGCGAAGGCGAAATTGATATTGCTAAACGTATTGAAGATGGTATCAATCAAGTTCAAACTTCAGTATCAGAATATCCAGAAGCAATTACTTATCTTTTAGAGCAATATAATTTAATCGAAAGTGGCCAAGTTCGTTTATCTGATTTGATTACAGGCTTTGTTGACCCAAATGCTGAAGAAGTGACAGACGAATTGCCAGAAGATTTAGAAGTTAGTGAATCTGAAATTGAAATTGATGATAGTGACGATGAAAATGAGGATGAAGAAGGAGACTCTTCAACCGATGATGATGTTTCTATTGATCCTGAAGTTGCCAGAGCTAAATTTGCTGAATTAAAAGAGCAACACGATAAAACGTCTGATGCGATCAAAAAATATGGCCGAGCTCATAACAAAGCACAAAAAGAGATCGAAAATCTATCAGAAATATTCAAGCAATTTCGTTTAGTCGCTAAGCAGTTTGATATTCTCGTTAATAATATGCGCAGTATGATGGAGCGAGTCCGAGCACATGAACGCGTGATTATGAAGCTTTGTGTTGAACAATGCAAAATGCCGAAAAAACAGTTTATGACGTATTTTACCGGTAACGAAAATAACATGAGCTGGTATGAAAAAGCGCTCACAGCTAAAGGCGCATTTGCTGTAAGTTTGAAACAGTTTGAAGAACCAATTCAAGTTCAGGTTAACTTATTGCAACAAATCGAAACAGAAACTAGTCTATCTATTGAACAGATTAAAGATATTAATAGACGGATGTCTATTGGTGAAGCTAAAGCCCGTCGCGCCAAGAAAGAGATGGTGGAAGCTAACTTGCGTTTAGTTATTTCCATTGCAAAAAAATATACGAATCGTGGGTTACAATTCTTGGATCTTATCCAAGAAGGTAATATTGGTTTGATGAAAGCGGTCGATAAATTTGAATATCGTCGTGGTTATAAGTTCTCGACTTATGCGACTTGGTGGATAAGGCAAGCCATTACTCGTTCAATTGCTGACCAAGCAAGAACAATTCGTATTCCGGTACATATGATTGAAACAATCAATAAATTAAACCGTATTTCACGCCAAATGTTACAAGAAATTGGTCGTGAACCAACACCTGAAGAGTTATCCGAACGAATGCAAATGCCAGAAGACAAAATTCGTAAGGTACTTAAGATTGCTAAAGAGCCAATCTCAATGGAAACACCAGTTGGGGACGATGAAGACTCGCATTTAGGTGATTTTATTGAGGATACCGCTCTTGAGCAACCGTTAGATGCAGCGACATCTGAAAGCTTGCGTAGTGCAACACGTGATATTTTATCAGGGCTAACGCCAAGAGAAGCGAAAGTATTACGTATGCGATTTGGTATAGATATGAATACAGACCATACGTTAGAAGAGGTGGGTAAACAATTTGATGTTACTCGTGAACGTATTCGTCAAATTGAAGCTAAAGCCTTGCGTAAGTTGCGCCATCCAAGCCGTTCCGATGTGCTTCGTAGTTTCTTAGAATAAAGTTATTACCTATAAATATCGCCACAATCGTGGCGATTTTTTTTACTAATTAGACTAAAAGCAAAACTATGAATATCCTACAACGTTTTAAAATCGATCCATTTCTGTTAACGTTAATTTGTGTCGTAATTACAGCTAGTTTTTTACCATGTAAAGGGCAGACTAAAGTTTTTTTTGAAAATCTGACTACCTTTGCTATTGGCTTGCTCTTTTTTATGCACGGCGCCAAGCTTTCTTTCCAAGCGATTGTTATTGGTATAAAAAATTGGCGGTTACATTTAGTTATTTTTATGACCACTTTTGTTATCTTTCCTGTTCTAGGAGTAATGATGCAAATATTGGTTCCCACTTTTTTACCGCAAAATCTTTATTTAGGTTTTGTTTATCTTTGTGTATTACCCGCAACCGTGCAATCTGCTATTGCGTTTACCTCAATTGCAAAAGGCAATGTGGCTGCGGCTATTTGTAGTGCTTCAGCATCAACATTATTAGGGGTGTTTATTTCTCCTGTTTTAGTGAGTTTATTGATGCATACGCAAGCTTCAAATTCTATGAATATGCTAGATGCCATCACTTCTATCATGTTAAAACTTATGTTGCCATTTTTACTTGGTCACTTATCAAGACGCTTTATTGGCAAATGGGTGGATAAATATAAAAGTGTCATTTATAAAACCGATCGATTCTCAATTCTAATAGTTGTATATGTAGCCTTTAGTGATGCTGTTGCTAATGGTATTTGGTCTCAAATTAGTTTGTTATCACTTTTATCAATTATTTTTTATTCTATTATATTGTTAATTATTATTTTATTAATAACAACTTATGGTTCAAGATTACTGGGTTTTAACAAAGAAGATGAAATCACTATTGTGTTTTGTGGTTCCAAAAAAAGTTTAGCGAGCGGTATTCCTATGGCTAGCATTATCTTTCCTATGTCGATAATCGGCATAATAATTTTACCCTTAATGATTTTTCATCAAGTTCAATTAATGATTTGTGCGATTTTAGCTGCACATTATGCAAAACGAAAAATTTAAAAATTGTTTTGCTCATTGCTCTATTCTCAAGGATAATAGGGTCGCTATTAACAACAGAAAGATATATTATGTTACATCTATTTGCTGAATTAGAATTTTCGACCATTATACTATTAGTTTTGGCACTGTTTTTTGTCCTTTTTTATGAAGCAATTAATGGATTCCACGACACAGCTAATGCTGTTGCAACAGTAATTTATACTAGGGCATTAAAGGAACAACTCGCTGTTTTTATGGCTGGTATGTTTAACTTTTTTGGGGTTTTGCTTGGTGGGCTAAGTGTTGCTTATGCTATAGTCCATCTATTGCCAACTGATTTATTACTTAATGTAAGTTCATCACATGGGCTTGCTATGGTCTTTTCTATTTTATTTGCGGCTATTATTTGGAATCTTGGGACATGGTATCTTGGTATTCCAGCGTCAAGCTCACATACCCTAATTGGTTCAATTATTGGCGTGGCACTTACTAACGCATTTATTATGGATACATCAATAATAGATGCCCTTAATATTCCTAAGATGATTCATATCTTTTTATCATTAATTGTTTCCCCTGTTGTAGGTCTTGTGATTGCAGGTTTGATGATCTTTCTGTTGAGGAAATATTGGACACGTAAAAGCCAAAGTAAAAAAAGCAGCAAAAAACGAGAACGTATTTTCATGACGCCAGAACAACGTGAAAAACTCTATGGCAAGAAGAAACCTCCTTTTTGGATTCGTATTATGCTCATTATTTCGGCTGCCGGTGTGAGTTTTTCTCATGGAGCCAATGACGGTCAAAAAGGTATTGGCTTATTGATGTTAGTGTTGATGGGCATAGCTCCAGCAGGGTTTATTGTTAACATGAGTGCATCTACCTATGATATTACAAATACTCGTAATGCTATTCACAATATTCAAGAGTATTTTGTTACCCATAATGACGATTTAACAACGATAATAGGTAAACAGCCACTATTAGATACTAGTGTTCCAGAAGGCGACTTGAATAAATATCATTGTGATTATTCGCGTTCATATACCACATTAGCGATTGCTAATAATTTATTCAATAAAATGCGTGATTATCAGTCGCTTACGGTAGAACAACGTTCACAAGCTAGACGTATATTACTGTGTTTATCTGACACGGTTTCGCATATTGCTAAACAACCTAACGTGACACAAGAAGATAAACAATATTTAAAATCTTTGAATAATGATCTGCTTAAAACTGTGGAATATGCGCCTGTTTGGATTATCGTTGCCGTAGCTTCAGCATTGGCAGTTGGAACAATGATAGGATGGCGCCGTGTAGCTATTACTATTGGTGAAAAAATTGGTAAGAAAGGCATGACTTACGCACAAGGCGTATCGGCACAAATCACAACAGCTTTATCAATTGGGATTGCAAGCTATACTGGCATGCCAGTATCAACAACCCAAGTTCTTTCTTCCTCAGTTGCTGGAACGATGATTGTTGATGGTGGTGGAGTACAAAGTAAAACAATAAAAAGTATTGCATTAACTTGGATTTTAACACTTCCAATTTCAATTTTGTTATCTGGATCACTTTTTTGGCTTGCTCAAAAATTAATTTAGGAGTAAAAATAGAGTACTGGTTTTCAATTTATTTGGGCTTTAAAAATAGGAAGGAGTAAAATATCATGGCTTATAAACATATATTAGTCGCAGTGGATTTATCACCTGAAAGTGAAGTTCTCGTCGAAAAAGCTGTTTCTATGGCTAGACCATATAATGCTCAAATATCATTGATTCATGTTGGTATTAATTATTCAGATCTTTATACTGGTTTGGTTGATATTAATATGAATGATATGAAAGACCGAATTACTCAAGATGCGCACGTTGCTTTAAATAAATTGGCCGACGATGCGGGTTATCCTATTGCTCATACTCTTTTAGGAAATGGAGAATTTGACCAAGTATTAATTGAAGCAATTCACGAATATGGCGCTGATCTTGTCGTGTGTGGCCATCATCAAGACTTTTGGAGTAAATTAATGTCATCTGCTCGTCAACTTATTAATAATACACATATCGATACATTAATTGTTCCATTGAAAGATGAAGAACCCGCAGAAGAACCTGCTACATGAAATATTAAATATCAACCCGCTTAATTAGCGGGTTTTTTTAGGTATTAAATAAATATTTTGTAAAATCATTTCAAGAAATTATGTGCTTTACTCTATTTTTATTTGTATCTTTTTTGTTTATGCATACCACAGTTTATGAAAATATACGTAAACTTTTGTTTAGCCAATAAGGAGGCTTATTATGAATATCGCTTTAGTTACAGGTGCTTCATCCGGATTTGGTCAAGCAATTTGTCGTAAGCTCGTTGCTGATGGCTATAAAGTGATTGGTGTTGCTCGACGTGGAGATAAGTTACAAAAATTAGCAGATGAATTAGGAATAAACTTTACCTTTTTAACTTTGGATGTTACAAAAAAAGATGCAATAGAATCAATATTGTTACAGCTTCCTAAAGCATTTCAACCTATCGATATTTTAATTAACAATGCAGGATTGGCTTTAGGATTAGAACCAGCTTATCAAGCTGATTTCAATGATTGGGAAACAATGATTCAAACTAATATAATGGGATTAATTTATTTAACTCATCAAATTTTACCTAGTATGGTTGAGCGCAACTTTGGTTACATTATTAATCTTGGCTCAGTAGCTGGTACCTATGCTTATAAAGGTGGGAATGTATACGGCGCAACAAAAGCATTTGTAAAACAATTTAGCGCTAATTTACGGACTGATCTTTTAGGAAAAAAAATCAGAGTCACCAATATTGAACCAGGATTATGTGGAGGCACCGAATTTTCTAATGTCAGATTTCATGGCAATAATGATCAAGCAGCCGCTGTATACGAAGGTATTGATTATATAACACCAGAAGATATTGCAAATACCATTTCTTGGTTAGTTAATACGCCAGCACATTTTAATGTCAATTCACTAGAGATAATGCCAGTTGCTCAAGCTCCAGCAGGATTAGCACTTTACAAAGAAAGTGAGTAATTAAAACGTATTGACTGTGGAGGTTAAATTATAAATGCTCGCTCCCTTTAATAATAAAAAATAGATTTGAAGAACAAAATAGACTTGCACTTCTGCTTTAGGGTTGCTATTCTTTTTTCTTGTGGTTTTGATTGAGGTTAATCGTAATGGTATTTACTGAAGTAACTAAAACATTTGCGGCAAGTTTACCAGGCACAGACAGTTATGTAAAACTGCGTAACGCTATGCAAACATTAATTCAAGAAGATACAAAAAATGCAGCGGTCTATTTTTTGATTTTTGGATTTGCACGCACTTATGTCATGCTATATGAAGATCAGGAAATATCACCAAAGTTTGCAGAAGACAATCAAAAGCTAATGTTATCGTATCTTAATATTCTTGATGAAGCGTTAAAAAAGCAAGATACTGAAAGTATCTATCAAGCATTGAATAAAGTTGTTAATGAGTACGAAAACAGCAAAAAGTTTTTTTAAAATTACAGCCTGACATAAAAATGTCAGGCTGTTTTGTTTTTAGCGTTTAAAAAATAAATTTAATTAGGAAATAATGAAAATGATAATGATTATTTCAAACATTATTAGCACCTTAAGCACTATTATTCAATATAGGGCGGGTTAATTTTTCCTTGAAAATATAAA
>NZ_LZGZ01000220.1:0-8710 GCF_001690515.1 Gilliamella sp. Fer4-1
ATAGCTTGATAACTTATCTGATCAGACCAAGGTGAATTTCCATGATTACGTAAATCAACTTGAATTGTTTGATAATGTTGCACAAAATCTTTTGCTAGCATATTCAAATTATCTAAACTGCCAAAAACGCCATGCAAAAACACTATCGGCTGCCCATCACCCTGTAATTTGTAATTTAATTTCATAGACTAATTTAATCGATTATTTCAAGTGGCATTATTATACGTCTATTTTCAGCGCTATTACCGATTAATTCAATAACCAAAACTTGCATAACTATGATAGAATTTAACCCAAATTTTTTAAATAGTGTTAAGGCATATGTTTCAAAATAACCCTCTACTGGCACAATTAAAGCAAGAGCTTCATGAACAAACCCCACGTGTTGAAGGCATTGTTCGAGCACATGAAAAAGGATTTGGTTTTTTAGATGTAGATAATAAAAAAAGCTATTTCATCCCTGTTGCTAAAATGAAAAAGGTTTGTAATGGCGATAAGGTTTCTGGGGCTGTAATCAGTAATAACGGTAAAGAAACTTTTGAACCTGAATTTCTAATCGAGAGTGCATTACAAAAATTTATTGGCAAAATAGGCTTTCAAGATCGTGCAATGGTTATTTATCCTGAAAATATGCCCGCTAATTTTGCCATTCGTTGTAAAGTACACAATCAAGTTAGCGAAAAGCTAAAAGAAAATGATTGGGTTGTTGCAATGCTCACTTCTCACCCGTTACAAGAAAAAAGTAACCATTTTTTTGCTGAAATTACTCGTTTTGTTGCTGACAGTAATTCTCCTTACCAACTTTGGCTAAAAACATTAGCTCGTTATGATTTAGAAACGATCCCGCCACACACCGAAGTATTAGGAATTAACGATGCAGAGCTTAATAATCGCCAAGATTTAACTGATGTTAATTTTTTCACTATTGATAGCGAAGATACCGAAGATATGGATGATGCAATTACGGTTTCTAAAAATGAACATGACCATTATCAACTTATGGTTGCTATTGCTGACCCCACCGCTTATATATTACAAGATAGCGAATTGGATAATATTGCCAAGATCAGGAATTTTACAACTTATTTGCCAGATTTTAATATTCCCATGCTACCCAAAGAGCTTGCTAATGAGCTATGTTCATTAAAAGCGAATCAAAAACGACCTGCTATGATATGCAAAATAAATATTGACCAAGCAGGCGATATTATTACCGATGACATCACCTTTATGCCGGCTTGGGTTGAGTCAAAAGCTAAACTAACTTATCGTAATGTTTCCGATTTTCTAGAAAATAGTAGTGAATTAGCAAATAATAACCCTAATATTAAAAAACAACTTAGCTGGTTAGCTGACTTAGCTAATATCCGCACAGTATGGCGGCAAACTCATGCACTCGTTTTTAAAGATAATGGCGATTATCGTTTTGCTCTAAATGAAAACCGCCAAGTTAAATCAATCATTAAAGAAACTCGTCGAATTGCCAATCATATCGTTGAGGAAGTCATGATTCTGGCAAATCAAGCTTTAACATTACAATTACAAAATAAAATTGGTTTTGGAGTTTTTAATATTCATGCGGGTTTTGATAATAAATATATCGAACAAGTGCTAAATTTTCTCAACGATAATGGGATTACTGAATTTGATAAAGAATCTCTATTATCTTTTGATGGCTACGTAAAGTTGCGTCGGATGATCGACAACATCCCATTTTTAGCCACAAGGCTTCGCAAGTTTCAAAGCCCTGCAGATTTTTCAATTGAGCCAAAGCCTCATTTTGGTTTAGGATTCGATGCTTATGCAACATGGACATCCCCAATACGTAAATATGGCGACATGATCAACCATCGGCTAATCAAAGCATATATTCGCTTACAAGAACTAATTCCACCAGATAAAGAACAACTAAAAACCATGAATGAAAGGCGAAAGATGTTACGCTTTGCTGAGCGTGATATGGCTGAAAACCTTTATGCTCAATACTTATCAGATAAAATTGGCGAAAGTTACACAGCTGAAATTATTGATATCAATCGTGGTGGAGCTCGAGTTCGTTTATGTGATATAGGCGCTTTTGCATTTGTACCGCTTTCAATGATTCATTCAGTCAAGGAAGAAATCACTGCCCTACCCGATGAAGGAATAATCAAAATCGAAAATAAAGTTGGCTACAAACTTGCTGATATTATCTCAGTTGTAATTCACCAAGTTAAAAGCGAAAATCAATCAATTATTGTAAAATTAGCTAATAATAAAGAGTAAAATAAGATTATTCTCGATTGAATATTTTGCCTCATTTGTATTAGTTACGCCCCTGATATAAATCGGGGGGAAGCAATAAATAAAATTGACAATATTTTTAATATCTAACCACTTTTTTTTACTCATAATATTTGCTATCTTTCGCAATTCTAAATGGCGAATATTATACATTAAATAAACAACAATTTGCAGAGGAGGTTTTAATGTCAATTCACGGGCATGAAGTATTGCATATGATGGAAGGAAACAATTACACAGAATCTTCCTTATTTAGTGCTATCAAAAATAAGTTTGGTGAAAACGCCGTATTTCACACCTGCTCTAAATCTAACATGAATGCCGAGCAACTTATTGCTTTTCTAAAAGCGAAGGGTAAATTTAAGCCTTCTGTTGCACATAAATCTGAATTTACCGTCGATAATAAAAAAATATGCAAACATTAGGAAGAAGTAATTATATCTAATGTAGGCTTTTTATAAATTTAATTTAATCTACTGGTATTATTTAAAAAAATAAGAGTATATAATTTCCGGCTATATCAATAATTGTTATAAGCGATTTTTATTATAAAAATGTAACTAAATGAATAATACAGTGGCTCTCTTTGAAATTAACCGAATTGAAATTAACCGAAATAACTAAAAAATATGCTCATGGAATTTGATAAATGAAAGTAAGTAAAATCCTTATATGCGCCACTATTTCTATTCTTGCCGCAGGTTGTGCAAAAAAAAATTTGCCTACAAAAAATAGCGAGGCAATTTCAAAGACAGAGCAGTTATCTTTATTAAAACAGCAAACAGAAGCTAATGACCCTTATGTCGTTGATGCTAAAACTCAATTGCTCCAAATTATTGGCGATAAAAATTTCGACAACTATGTTATTAAACGTGGTATTTTAAATTGTAAAAGTGACAATACCCCATCATCTTGTGTATTAAGTTTTTATCTGAACGAAAATTATAAGTTAAAATATGATATGCAACTTAAAAAAGTAGTTGAAGAAAATCAAGCTGAACATAATATTGAATTAAGCAAAATAAAAGCAACCGAAAACAATATTAAAAATTATTGCCAGTATTCAGCTGATTTTGTTACTGCAATTTATACCAAAGATACCACTAAAATAAAGCAATACTTTCAGCCACAATTCAAAATGTCTGAACAAGATATCTTATCCTTACAAACAAAGATTGCCAAAGATAACTATTCTCACTTCCTGATCGATGAAAATCCTAGCATTCTTCAAGAGATCAAAGTAGATTACGTTGAAAAATGCTTGAGTGATCCCAAAAAAAATATTATCAATTACTTCAATATTTTTAGATAATAATGCGAGTCTGTATGTACAACTTATTACCCAATACTCCTTTTAGTAAAAAGCTAATTAGCAAGGTGCTTTGCATGGCTTGTGTTTCTTGCATTAGTTTTTCTTCGTGGGCTTTTTCATTCGATGATATAGCTGAAAAAGCAGAAAAACTATCCAAAAAGGCTTATGTTCAGCCATCTAAAAATATTCCAAATGAATTAGCATCTTTACAATTTGCTGATTATCAAAAAATCCTATTCAATCATCAAAAAGCCTATTGGGGCGATCGAAAAAATCGTTTCAAACTTGAGTTTTATCATGAAGGGATGTACTTTGATGTTCCAATAAAAATCAATGAAATTGTCGATAATAAAGTTAACCCAATTGAATATGATCCAAATTATTTTGATTTAAGCCCAATCAATCTCGATAAACTAAACAGTAAAGATCTTGGGTTTGCTGGTTTTAAAGTCCATTATCCGATTAATAATCCAACAAAAACTGATGATGAAATTTTTTCGGCTCTTGGTGGCAGCTATTTTCGTGCCGTAGGAAAAGATCAACATTATGGTCTTTCAGCTAGAGGTCTTGCCATTGACACTGGTGAAATGTCTGGGGAAGAGTTTCCACGTTTTAAAGAATATTGGATTGAAAGACCTGAACCTAATCAAAAACACTTGATTATCTATGCATTACTCGATTCGCCTAGTGTAACTGGGGCTTATAAAATTACGCTTGTACCAAGTATTGATACGACGATCACCGTACAAGCAAGAGTATTTTTCCGTAATTCAGTAAAAAAATTAGGTATTGCACCATTAACTAGCATGTTCTTATTTGGCCCTAATTATCCATCACCATTGCTAAATTACCGCCCTGCAATGCATGATTCTAATGGCCTTTCGATCTTAGCTAGCAATAATGAGTGGATATGGCGTCCATTAAATAACCCTAAACGTTTATCGTTTTCATCTTATAGTTTAGAAAACCCGAAAGCATTTGGATTAATTCAACGTGATAAAGGTTTTGATGATTATCAAGATCTTGATGATCACTATGAACAACGACCAAGTGTTTGGGTAGAAATACTAAACAACTGGCAAAAAGGCCGTGTTGAATTAGTTGAAATCCCAACAGCTGATGAGACTAACGACAATATCGTTGCATTTTGGGTGCCAGAAAAACAATACCAAGCTGGTGATGTGCTTGATACTAAATATCGATTACATTATACCTTAAACGAAAAACAGCGTTATCCCAATAATGTTGCACAAGCAATTAGTACACGCTTATCACTAGGCGATATAAAACAAGCTAATTTAATTCGTAAACTTGATGGCTCTAATGCATACGTAATTGATTTCGCAGGCCCTGAATTATCAGAAAAAGATCCAGTTAAAGTGATTTCAAGCATTAATAATGGTGCTATCGTAAGTTGTGACGTACAATACAATCCAGTAATTAAAGGTTGGCGAGTCATTGTTCGATTCAACGTTGAAGATAATAAAAAAGCAACAGATATTCGTATACAACTTGCTTCGCAAGCAACCAATGAAGTGATTTCTGAAACGTGGAGTGGGCAATACCCCGCACAATAATTATTATAATAAGCTAAAAATATGAAAAAAGATTACTTTGCAAATCTTTCTGGCGCTAAAATTTGGCGTCAGAAATTTGAAAACAATGTGATTCCACCTGACGATGTCGAATTTTTAAAATATCGTTTAAATCAGGTTGGCGATACTTGTTCTTTTATTGATGAGCGGCAACAACAACCAAGTTACCCTGAAATGGATCGCGTTTCAATTCAACCCCAGATCTGGAACCAACGCTTTACAACCAAAGCAAAGCATGGTACTAATATCCTTGCTTTAATTCGCCGTTTTATTATGTTTACACTCATTGTAGTACAAACATACTACGGAACCACTTATCTATCATCTTTATTGCCTTATCAAAGCTGGCAAAAAATCAATTTCATGGCTAATTGGGATATCAATCCTGAATTAGCTGTTTACAGCATAATACCTTATATTATTCAAGGCGCGATTATTACCTTATTCGCGATTTTATTTTGCTGGATCTCTATTGGATTTTGGACCAGTATTATGGGGTTAATTTTAGCTGTAATGGGTAAAGATCGTTATACTATCCAAATTCCCACAGATCCAGCAGCGCATATTGATAGCAAGCATCGAACTGCATTAGTCATGCCAATTTGTAATGAAGATGTTGCTCGAGTATTTGCTGGGTTACAAGCAACTTATCAATCTTTAGCTGAAACAGGCCACGCAGCTTGTTGTGATTTTTATATATTAAGTGATACTAACGATCCCGATCTGTATGTTAACGAACTTAAAGCTTGGGCTGAATTTAATGCAACAAAACAAAACAATGGTTGCAACGTTTTTTATCGCCACCGCAAACGCCGAGTAAAACGTAAAAGCGGTAATATTGATGATTTTTGCCGTCGTTGGAGCCATCAATATGAATATATGATGATCCTTGATGCCGACAGCATTATGACTGGTGACTGTATTTTAAAAATGATCGCCATGATGGAAATGACGCCTAAAGCAGGTATTTTACAATCACCACCAAAATCGGTAAGAATGACCACCCTTTACGGTCGTATTCAACAATTTGCCAACCAAATTTACAGCGATATTTTTTGCTCTGGTACACACTTTTGGCAATTAAGCGAAGCACAGTATTGGGGACACAATGCAATGATTCGCTTAAAACCATTTATTGAGCATTGCATACTATCACCGCTCCCAAAACGGAAAGAACCAATTCATATTTTATCGCATGATCTAGTTGAAGCCACCCTTATGCGTCGTGCTGGCTATGGCGTTTGGATCGCTTATAATATGAATGGTAGTTACGAAGAACTACCAGGTAATATGATAGAAGATCTAAAACGAGACAATCGCTGGTGTATGGGAAACTTGATTAATTTAAGATTAATTTTCAAAAGTGGGATTAAATTGACACACCGCATAATGTTTGCAACCAGTGGCATGGCCTATATTTCATCATTATTGTGGTTGGTGTTTTTAATATTCTCAACCTTATTATTATTAGTGTTTAATATTTCCGAACCTCAATATTTCTTCCAACCTAACCAATTTTACCCAACTTGGCCAAGGTGGGATGAGCAATTGGCTATTCAACTACTTTCAACCACGATGGTTTTATTGTTTGCACCTAAATTCTTCAGCTATGGCATTATAATAGCGAGAACGAGAGCAAAAGATGTTGGTGGTATTCTTAAATTAACTCTATCGATATTTGTTGAAATGATTTGGTCAATGATCTTAGCTCCAATCCGGATGATCTTCCACAGTAAATTTGTACTTAAAGCTTGGATGGGCAGTAAAATCCAATGGAAATCTCCGTCCCGAAGTGATGATGCGCTAACGTGGGGGGAATCATTTTATTTTTGTTGGCCATTATCATTATTAGGTATTGTATGGTTAGCTGTGATTATCTGGTTAAACCCACAATTTACTTATTGGTATATAGCCATATTGATACCTTTAACCATTTCTCCTTTAGTGATTAGAGTATCTGGGCTTTCAAGCATTGGTATGAAAGCAAAGAAAATGGGATTATTCTTAACACCAGAAGAAACACATCCAGCAAGAGCCGTCACACTCACTGGAGAATATTTAGTTAAAACAGAAGCGGCATTTGTTGAGCATGGCTTTATTATAGCATTAGTCGATCCTATCTATAACGCACTTGCTTGTGCATTATCCACTTCTCGACATTTACCTAATACTAAAAATCAGCAAAAACGTATTGAGCTTATTGAACAATATCTGCAAACTGATTTAGAAAAAATCAATAAAGAACAACAGTTAGCAATTTTAGAAGATCCAATTATTCTTTCTGCATTACATCACCATATTTGGCAACAGCAAGAAAAATACGACAACTTATTTGCTTTGTGGCAAAATGAACGCCAACAATAAAAAATAGGGCCTATGCCCTATTTTTCTTCTTTTTAGTAACTAATCAAATCCATGGATATTTTTATGACTTGGCAACCTTCCGCATCTATTAATAATTTACTTAAACGTGCAAAAATTATTTCTCAAATACGTCAATTTTTTGCTGATCGTTGTATTTTAGAAGTTGAAACACCAACCTTAAGCCAATATGCAGTTACCGATGTGCATTTAAGCTCTTTTCATTCTACTTTTTTAAAACCCGGTGAATTTAATGAACAGCAAGGGCAAAAGATGTCATTAATTACCAGCCCTGAATATCACATGAAGCGTTTACTTGCTGCAGGTAGTGGCCCTATTTACCAAATGTGTAAGTGCTTTCGTAATCATGAAGAAGTCAGTCGTTACCATAACCCAGAATTTACCATGCTTGAATGGTATCGCATCCAATTTGACATGATGCAAATGATCAACGAAGTCGATGATTTACTGCAAACTATTTTGGATTGTGAATCTGCTGAGCGTATTTCTTACCAAAAAGTATTTCAACGCCATTTGAATATTGATCCATTAGAAGCTGATCATACAACATTAATCAATGCGGCAAACCAGTTGGATATTGGCATTAATGCCGAAAGTTATGATAAAGATGGATTACTACAATGCTTGTTCACTTTTGGTATTGAACCTTATATTGGTCAAGATAAACCTATTGCAGTGTATCACTTCCCAGCATCACAAGCAGCATTAGCTGCTATCAGCACAGAAGATCATCGCGTAGCGAGTCGTTTTGAGTTCTACTACAAAGGTGTTGAACTTGCTAACGGCTTTAAAGAACTTACAAACCCACAAGAACAACGAATGCGTTTTGAACAAAATAATTTAGATCGTACCAAGCTAAATCTACCTACACAAAATATTGACATTGAACTCCTTGCCGCAATGGAAGCAGGGCTACCTGACTGTGCTGGTGTTGCTGTAGGGTTAGACCGTTTAATTATGATCGCGCTAGATGGCAATAACTTAAATGAAGTCATGTCATTTACTTTTGAAAGGGCTTAATTATGTTCAATGCTTTGGGATTAACCGAATGGCTCGCCATAATTATTGGCATAGTCGCCCTAATTTTACTTGTGATTTTAATAAAATCTAAATTATTAATTAATAATTTACATCAACT